>NZ_JAELTR010000092.1:0-9339 GCF_016428945.1 Chromobacterium sp. ASV23 | reverse complement strand
GCAAACGGCGCAGCTCGGCCGGACTCAGCTTCAGCAGGTCGCGGCCATCGAAACGCAGTTCCGACGCCGGATCGATCTCGCTGGTCTGCGGCGGCAGCAGCTGCATGATGGCCATCGACGTCACCGATTTGCCGGAGCCGGACTCGCCCACCAGCGCCACCGTGCGGTGGGCCGGGATATCGAAACTGACGCCCTTCAGCGCCTCGAAACGGCCGCCGTCTTCCTGGCGGAAACGCACCTTCAGGTTGCGCACCGACAGCAAGGTATTGTGGTTTGGATTGCTCATGATTGGTTTCTCCTCGTCCCGCTCACTTCGCCGCCGCGCGCGGATCCAGCGCGTCGCGCAGGGCATCCACCAGCAGGCTGAACGCCGTCACCAGCACTGACATGGCGATAGTCACCGCCAGCATCTGCCACCAATAGCCCTGGATCAGCTCGGTCGGCGCTTCCGCCAGCATCGAACCCAGGCTCACCTCGCGCACGCCGACGCCAAAGCCGAGGAAGGACAGAATGGCCTCGTACTTGATCAACGCCACGGTGAGCAGGGAAAACTGCACCAGCAGCAGGTGGGAAATATTGGGCAGGATGTGGATGAACATCTTGCGGCCGCTGCCGGCGCCGATCGCATCGGCAGCCTGCACGTACTCGCGGCCTTTCAGCTTCAAATACTCGGCGCGCACCAGGCGGTAAGTGCCGGTCCAGCTGGTCAGCGCCATCACCGAAATGATGGTGGTGATGCCACGTCCGGACACGGCGGCAAAGGACAGCAGCAGCAGCATGTCCGGCACCGAGGTGAACACGCTGTAGAACCAGTTGAGAAAGTCATCGGTCTTGCCGCCGAAGTAGCCTGACAACGCGCCCAGCGCGCAGCCGATCAGCAACGAAAACACCGCGCCGAACACGCCGACGAAGATGGAGGTGGAGGTGCCCTTCAAGGTTTTCTGGATGACGTCCCGGCCCTGCAAGTCGCCGCCGAATGGCAGCTTCTCCAGCCGCGGCGGCGTATGGTCGGCATATTCGCCTACGTGCTTCTCGGCCTCTGCCAGCTCTTTGCCGATCGGATCCTCGGCACGACTCAAGGAGATGATGGGCGCCGCCGTGGCCTTGGCTGCAGCTTCCGGCGGCAGCACGTCATCAGCGGATTCACTCACCCAACTCGGCGGCGCGTACGGCACGCCGACCTCATCGGTCCAGTGCCCGCCCACCAGATTGAACCAGCCGCCGACCGAAATCAGCAGATAGACCAGCACGATCCATAAAGAAATGAGGCCCACCTTGTTGCGCTTCAGGCGCTGCCAGCCCAGCTTCCACAGGCTGCGGGAGGGGGCTTCCGCCACCGCGCCCACGGTATTCTGCAATGTCGTCATGATTGTTCTCCTCCGCTTACTTCAGTTGCACGCGCGGATCGATCCACTTGTAGACCAGGTCGCCCAGCAGGTTGAACACCATGGTGGCGATGGCGATGTAGATGGTGATGGCCTTGATCACCGGGAAGTCGCTCTTGTTGACCGCCTGCACCACTTCGTTGCCCATGCCAGGGATGCCGAAGAAGCTCTCCAGCACCAGCGCGCCCAGCAGCAGATACGGCAAGGACATCATGATGCTGGTCACCACCGGAATCAGCGCATTGCGCAGCACATGCTTCAGCATGATCTGGCGCTCGGACAGACCCTTGGCGCGCGCGGTGCGCACATAATCCTGGCCCAGTTCCTCGACAAAGAAGCTGCGGTAGAAGCGGATGTCCGGCCCCAGCGAAACCATCAGGCCCATCAGCAGCGGCAGCGGCACATACAGGAAGAGATTGGTCCAGACGGAATCGCCCCAGCCGCGCACCGGAAACCAGCCCAGCTTGAACGCCAGGAAGTACTGCCCGGCGATGATGTAGATCAGCGCGCTGATCGACATCGCCACGGTGCAGATGATGGTGATGATGTGGTCGGTCAGCCCGCCGCGGTAATACGCCACCAGCGCGGCCAGCGGAATCGCGATCAACAGATCGACCACCAGCATGGCGCCGCTCAGCGTCAGCGACGGGCCGATACGGCTGCCGATGATGTCGGAAACCGGCTGCTGGGTGGACCAGGAAGTCCCGAAGTCCAGCGTCAGCACCTGATGCACAAATACCAGGAATTGCTCAGGCAAGCTCTTGTCCAGGCCCAGCTGCGCGCGGATATTGGCCAGCACTTCCGGCGTCAGGTGCTTGCCGGCCAGTACCAGGGTCGGGTCCCCGCCTACCAGCGAAAACAAGATGAAAACCAGCAGCATCACCCCGAACAGGGTCGGGATCATTTGCAGCAGCCGGCGGATGATGAATGCGGACATGTTTTTCTCCTCGCTCGCCGCTTATTTCTGCACGTCCAGGAAGCGCCAGATCGCGTTGAAATTGGGGTGTTTCTTGAAGCCGCGAACCCACGGCTGGGCCAGCGCGTTGGTAAAGCGGCTTTCGCCGTAAATCCACGGCGTATCGCCAGCCACGATCTTGTTCATCTGGTCGTACAAGCGGTTGCGCTCCGGGCCATCCGGCAATACGCGGGACTGTTCATACAGCTTGTCGTAGCGCGCCGAGCGATAGCAGGCGTGATTGGTATTGCCGACATTGCCGCCATAGAGCAAGGCGGCAAAATTATCGCCATCCGGGTAGTCCGCAATCCAGGCATCGCCCACCAGGCCAAAGCTGCAGGCCATCAACTGCTTCGCCTGTTCGTTCCATTGCATCACGCGGAAATTGACTTTGACCTTGATGCGATCAAAGGCTTTTTGCCAATACTCGTTCCATTGCTTATCGATAGCCGTGGGGCCGGTGACATAGTCCACCACCAAGGGCTTGCCATTAGGCAGCGCACGGTAGCCATCGGCACCCACCTTGTAACCAAACTGGTCCAGCAAGGCATTGGCCAGCGCCGGGTTGAATGGCGCGGCGGCGCGGAAATTGGGATTGTGGCCGGCCACATTCGGCGGAATGATGTAGTTGGCCTGTACTGCCTGGCCGCGGCGAATATCGCGTATCGTTTCCTGGGTGTTGAAGGCCATGGCGATGGCGCGGCGCAGGGCGATCTTGTCCTTGCTGAAGCCACCTACCACCGGATCTTGCATATTGAAAGCGTAGAACGTCACCTCCTCGTCCAGCTCGCGACCCAACTGGATACCCTGCTGGCGGAATTCGGCCTTCAGCTCGGCGCGGAAGGGATTGGTCGGGTCGAGCCGCAATACCTGCTTGACCAGGGGCTGGGGAATACCCGAAAGATCCAGCTCCCCGCTCTTGAACGCCAGCCAGGTTGGCTGCTCTTCGTCGATGACCGAGATATCAATGCGATCGATCTGCGGGAAACGCTTACCATCCATCTCCCTTGCGATCTTCTGGTCCTTGGCGTCGGCGCCCGGCTGGTAGTGGAAGGTTTCCTGACGGAAATTGGGATTGCGCACCAGGGTGATGTGGTTGCCTGGCTTCCACTCCGCCAGCATATAAGGGCCAGTGCCTACCGGGTGGGCGTTGCTATTGTCGCCATAGGCGTCAATCACCTCGCGCGCCTGCGCCTCCACCCAGCTGCCCGCCAGCACGTACGGCAACGACGGGAATGGCTGCTTGAACTTCAGCTGCAAGGTATAGCGGTCCAGCGTCTTCACGCCTTCGATAGGCGTGTCGTAATCGAGCTTGCCCTTGCCAGCCTTTTTGACTAAGTCCGCCAATCCCACCAGCTTGTTGGTGAAGGTATCGCTCAGCGGCGAAGCTACAGTCGGATCGGACAGCCGCTTGATGGTGTAGACATAATCCGCCGCGATCAACTCGCGTTTCTTGCCCTTGAAGGCCGGATCCGGCGCAAAGTAGATGCCCTTCTTCAGGTGGAAGGTATAGGTCAGGCCGTCGGCGCTGACCGTCGGCATGCCGGTGGTGACATTGGGAATGACCTTGACCGGCCGCGCCAGATAATCGAATGTCAGCAGCGGATCGTAGATATGCTCGATCACCGCCGCGGAATAGACATCTGACACCTTGGCCGGGTCGAAGCCGGTTTCCGGCGCGCTAAACGCCACATGCAGCACCTTTTCCGCATGGGCTGCGGGCAGCAGGCTGCCCAACATCATGGCCATCGCGAGAGTTTTTTTCAGGCGCATGATCTCCTCCTTTGTTGTCAGGCTGGTCCGGGTGTGGGCACCCGTTTTTTCTGCCAAGCCTGGTTTCCCCTCGACCGGCGGCAAGGCCGCCGATCATGATCGCGGGTGATCCCCGCTGTATTGGCGTGTTTTCACACGCTTGTTAACACACTCCATGACGGCGCAAGACATCGACAATTGACATCCAGACATAACATCGCCATCGTTAAAACAGGATTGTTCATTGCATGCGACATGCGCTCGAATCATCATGCCATGACAATGGATAATGAATACAGTCTATTTACACGAGGCTACGCACATGAAAACCGCTACCCTCATCGCCGCCTGCATCGCCATGGCCGCCTTGGCTGGCTGCGCCACCCAGCAAGGCTATGCCCAGAAGGTTTATTCCTGGCAAGGGCGCGACGCCAATGAGCTGCTGGCAAGCTGGGGCGCGCCCACCGCGCAGATGACCATGCCCAACGGCAAGCTGCTCTACACCTACCGCACCGCCTACAGCCAGGAAATGCCGATACAGGGCAACGGCTTCTACTATCCGTGGAGCGTCAGCGGCGGCGGCTCGGTCTACTACAGCTGCACCACTAATTTTGTGGTCGACCCGCACGACCACACCGTGCAGTCCGTCAGCTTCGACGGCAACGACTGCGTCGCCCCTGCCAAGAAGTAACGCAAGCCGCGTGAGCCGGGCCTACCGGCTCACGGCTTAGTGGCTGGACTCCGTTTTCAGCGTCAACTGTTCCTTGCCCCGGCCCAACAGCCGGCGAATCCGGCTGCGCAAGCCATCCAGATAGGTGTACACCACCGGCACCACCAGCAAGGTCAGCAGGGTCGAAGTGGTCAGGCCACCGATGATGGCGTGCGCCATCGGCCGATTGCTTTCCGAGCCATCGCCGGTCCCCAGCGCCAGCGGCAGCATGCCGAAAATCATCGCCAGGCTGGTCATCATGATGGGACGCAGCCGCACCCGGCCAGCCTCGGCAATCGCATCCTCGCGCGCCATGCCGTCCAGCCGCGCCCGATTGATGAAGTCCACCAGCAAGATGCCGTTCTTCGCCACCAGGCCCATCAACATGATGATGCCGATGATGGAGAACATGTTCAGCGTCGACCCCCACAGGAACAGCGCGACAAACACGCCGCCAAAAGCCAGCGGCAGCGCCATCATGATGGTGACCGGCATGGTGAAGCTGCGGAACTGCGCCGCCAGGATCAGGTAGATGAAGATCACGCCCAGGCCCAGCGCGCGCAGCGCATTGCTGACGGTTTCCTCCATATCCTTCTGCTGGCCGCGATGCATGCGCTGCACGCCCTGCGGCAGCTGCATGCCATCAATCGCCTTGTCCACATCAGCCATCACCGAGCCAACGTCGCGTCCCTCGACGTTGGCCATGATGCTGATCTCACGCATCATATTGGTGCGCTTGATCTGGCGCGGACTGACGCCCTGCCGCGTTTCGATCAGCGTGGACAGCGGCACCATTTGCGCACCGCCGTGCTGGTCTGCATTTCCGGCTACTTTCAACTGGTCCAGCAGCTCCTGACGCCGCTCCCCCTTGGGCACCCGCAGCCGCACATCGTAGTTCTCGCCATCCGGCGCTTCCCAGGTGGTCACCACATTGCCGGCCAGCAGCATGGACAACAGATTGCCCACCCGATTCAGATCCACCCCCAGGCTTAAGGCGGCATCGCGGCGCAGGGTCAGGCTCAGCGACGGATCGCCTTCGGTCAGGTTGGATTCGATATCCTTGACGCCCTTCACCTTGGCGATGCGCGCCATGACGTCGCGCGACACTTCGTCCAGCTCCGTCAGATTGGATCCGCGCAGGCCGATGAAAATCGGCTTGCCCTGCTGCTCGTCATTGGCCACCGCCTTGATCAGCACGCCAGCCACCGGCTGCACGTGCTTGCGGACATCGGCAATCACCTGATGCAGGCTGCGCTGACGCGAATGCTTGTCGCCTACATCAATCGTCAGATTGCCGTCGTTCTTGCCGGCGCCGAAATTGCCGGCGCCCACATTCAAGGAAACCGTCTGGATCTCCTTGATGCCGGCCAGCGAGTCGGCCAGCTCCTTGCCCTTTTGCGCCGTGTATTCCAGCGATGAGCCCGGCGCGGTCTGATACACCACGTTGATCTTGCCGCTATCGCGCTCCGGCACGAATTCGCCGCCTATCATCGGCACCAGCAAGAAACTGGCCACGGTAAAGCTCAGCGCCAGCGCCAGCACGGTCTTGCGGTGGCCCAGCACCCAGCGGATCAGCAGCGCGTAACGATCGGACAGCCTGTCCAGCGACATCTCGAACCAATCCAGCATCCTGCCCAGCGGCCCGCGGTGCTTGTCGCCGTGATGGTGCGGGTCGTGCCAGATCGACGACAACATCGGATCCAGCGTAAAGCTGACGAACATAGAAATCAGCACCGCCACCGCGACGGTCAGGCCAAACTGATGGAAGAAGCGGCCAATCACGCCCCCCATGAAACCCACCGGCAGGAACACCGCAACCACCGTCAAGGTGGTGGCCAATACAGCCAGGCCGATTTCGTTGGTGCCATCCAGCGCCGCCTGATAATGGCTCTTGCCCAGCGCGACATGGCGCACGATATTCTCGCGCACCACAATGGCGTCATCGATCAACAGGCCGATGGACAGCGACAGGGCCAGCAGCGTCAGCATGTTCAGCGTGAATCCCATGATCTGGATCGCGAACAAGGTGCCAACCAGCGCCACCGGCAGCGTCAGCCCGGTGATGACGGTGCTGCGCCAGCTGCCCAGGAACAGGAATACGATCAGGATGGTCAGTCCGGCCCCTTCCAGCAGCATGGACTCCACGCTGTGCAGGGCTTTCTTCACATCCTCCGCCGAGTCATAGGTATAGCGCAGCTTGGTGCCGGCAGGCATCTGCGGCTTCAGCTCCGCCAGCAGCTTCTTGACGCCGTCGGCCACGGCCACTTCGTTGGACCCGCGCGCCGCCTTGATATCAATGCCCAGCCCCGGCTGGCCGTTGATCAGCGAAACGCTGTCCTGTTCGGCTTCGGTATCGGACACCGTGGCGATATCATCCAGGCGGATCGGCGTGCCATTGCGATAGCCGATCGCCAGCGCGGCGAAGTCATCGGCCGATTTCAGCTTGCCGGAAACCCGGATCGCCCATTCCTTTTGCGAGGTGGACACATTGCCGGCCGGGAAATCCTGATTGGCCGCCTTGATGGCGTCGGCCACATCGGTCAGCGCCAGGCCGGAGCCTTCCAGCCGCACCGGGTCGATGTCGATGCGGATTTCGCGCCGCACCGCGCCGATCAGGCTGACGTCGCCGACGCCCTCCACCATCTGCAGCCGCTTCTTCAACACGTTCTCGACCCAGCTGCTCAGCTCACGCGGGCGGGTCTGATTGGAAGTCAGCGAGATCGACAGCATGGGGTTGTCGTTGGGGTCGACTTGCGAAACCGACGGCGTGCCGATTTCACGGCGGAACTGCCCCTGCACCGACGCCACCTTGTCGCGGACGTTCTGCACAGCGATGGTCGGGTCGACCGACAATTCGAACTCGGCCACCACGAAAGAATTGCCTTCGGAGGAATAGGAACGGATTTCCTTGATGCCGTTGACGGTATTGAGCGCTTCTTCCAGCGGCTTGCTGACCTCGCTCTCCACCACCTCGGGCGAGGCGCCGGTATAAGGGGTGGACACCACCGCCATCGGCAGACGGACATCGGGCATTTCCTCCACCGCCAGCTTCTGCCAGGAGAACAGGCCCAACACCATCAACGTCATCATCAAGACGGCGGCAAAATAAGGGTTGCGCACGCTTACGCGGGTCAGCCACATGGCGCGCTCCTTATGCTCGGCCAGCCAGCAGGCTGACGGCGTCACCGGCCTTGCTGCCCAGCAACTCGCCGACGACCACGCGCTCGCCTTGAGCAACGCCGCTGATCGCCACCTGGCGGTCCGCGTCGGCGCGCAAGGCCACCGTGACCGGACGTTTGGCCAGACGGCCTTTTTCCGCCACCAGCACCCATGGCTGGCCGTCGATATCCCGCACCGAGGAAAGCGGGACCACGACCTTGTCTTTGACTTCCTGCAACACCACGCCGCCCTTGGCGAACTGCCCGACCTTCAAACGGCCATCCGGGTTCTTGACCCGAATAAACAGCGTGAAGCTGCGGGTGCCCGGTATCGCCACCGGATTGATGCGCACCACCTCGCCATGCAGCGGCTGGCCGGCGCCGTCGACATTGAAGGTAGCGCTCATGCCGACCTTGGCTTGCCCCACCAGGCGCGACGGCACGGTGGCCGCGATTTCCAGCACAGAAAGGTCTGCCACCGAGAACAGCTTCATATTTCGGCTGACCACCTCGCCGGGGTTGATCTTGCGTTCGTAAATCACGCCGTCTATCGGCGACTTGACCTGGGCGTCGGCCAGCTGGCGCTGCGCCCGCGCCAATTGCGCCGCCTGCGCGCGCAGCTCGCCCTCTTTCACCTTGTAATCGCTTTCCAGCTCGTCATAGGCGATCTGCGAAATAAAGCCCTTGCCCAGCAGCTCGCGCTGCTTGTCCAGCTTGACCTTGGCCAGCTTGAGACGCGACTTGGAATTGTCCAGCTGAGCGCTCTGCTCCTCCACCGATTGCGCCAGCGCTTCGGTATCCAGCACCGCCAGCAACTGGCCGCGACGGACCGGCTCGCCCTCGCGCACGCGCACTTCGCGCACGCTGGCGTCCACCTCGGACGAGATGGCGCTGCTGCTCAAGGCGTTGAGCGAACCGGTAAACGGAATGATCGCGGCCAGCGGGCGCACTTCGGCCCGCACCACATCGGCGGAACTCAAACGGCGCGCCACCGGCGCCGAGGCGGCTTTGGCGCTCGCATTCTCGGCATGTCCGTCACCGCAAGCGGCGAGCGGCAGCAGGATCAGAGCGGTCAGACAAAGACGTGTGTTCATATATGTTTATTCTCCGGCGACAGCTGCCAGCAGCGCCGGATTCCCTGGCTTTTATTATTGAGGTTCGGAAGAATATCACCTTCCCGGACAAAGCAAGCGGCCCACTCCGGGCCGCCTGCCATCACCCAATCATGCCATAGGCATCAATCAATGGGAATGTTACTGCAGGAACTGTTCCGATCCCACTATCCCCAGCTTCGTCAAACCCAAACGCTGCGACTCCGCCAGCACCATCGCCACCGGCGCATACGTCGCATCCTTGTTCGGCTTGATGTGCAGCTCCGGT
>NZ_JAELTR010000091.1:0-9860 GCF_016428945.1 Chromobacterium sp. ASV23 | reverse complement strand
GGCCATTTCTTCCTACTGGCAGCGTGAACGGCGCTTTGGTCGCACCAGCGAGCAACTGCCGGAACATTTGCGCCGCGACCGACCCTAACCTTTCATGCTCAAAACGCGTATTCTGACTGCGCTGGTGCTGCTTCCGCTGATGCTGGCGGCACTTTTCCTGTTTCCTGCGGCCGCCTGGGGCGGCTTTTCCTGGTTGATCGTCATTCTGGCCCTGTGGGAGTACTCCCGCATGGTCAAGATGCGCCTGCCTGAGCAAGCCGCCTATTTGGCCTTGTCTTCGCTGCTGGCGGTGATCGCCTGGTTCGGCCATTGGCACACGCATGTCGCCGTTCATGGCCTGGCGCTGGCGTTCTGGCTGGTCCTGGTGCCGGCCTGGCTGGTCAAGCGCTGGCCGATTCCGTCGGGCGCAGCGGCTTGGCTGCTCGGTTGGGCCCTGATGCTGCCGGCCTGGTTCGCCTTCATGGAGTGGAGGCCGGAGCCGACGCGGCATGATGCGCTGGCCTTGTTGGCCGTGATGGGGCTGGTTTGGGTGGCCGATGTGGCCGCCTATTTCTCCGGCAAGGCCTTTGGCCGGCGCAAGCTGGCGCCGGCGATCAGTCCCGGCAAGAGCTGGGAGGGCGTTTACGGCGCCGTGGCGTGCGTGGCCTTGTATGTGGCGCTGGTCGATCACTTTGGCTGGCTGGACATCCATCTGCCGCTGTGGGGGCTATTGTTGTTGGCTTTGCCGCTGACCGCGGTCAGCGTGTGCGGCGATTTGCTGGAATCCTGGTTCAAGCGTTCGGCCGGCATCAAGGACAGCAGCGCGCTACTGCCCGGCCATGGCGGCGTGTACGATCGTATCGACAGTCTGATCGCCGTGCTGGCGGTCAGCAACGCCCTGCGCGCGCTGGGCGGCATGTAATTCTGGAAGGTTCACATGAGCAAACCTCAGGGTATTGCCGTACTGGGGGCGACCGGCAGCGTAGGCTGCAGCACGCTGGACGTGATCGCCCGTCATCCCGAGCGCTACCGGGTGGTGGCGCTGACCGCTCATCGCCAGCTCGACAAACTGTTCGAGCAGGCAAGTCGTTTTCATCCCGATTATCTGGTAGTGGCGGATGCCGAATCCGCTGCGCAATTGCGCCTGCGCCTGGCTGATGCCGGCTTGGCGGGCGAGGTGCTGTTTGGCGCGCAGGCCTTGGAGCAGGTGGCCGTCTTGCCGGAAGTCGACGCGGTGATGGCCGCCATCGTCGGCGCGGCAGGCTTGCCGTCGGCGCTGGCCGCGGCGCGGGCCGGCAAGCGCATCCTGCTGGCGAACAAGGAATCGCTGGTGGTGGCCGGACGTCTGTTCATGGACGCGGTCCATGGCAGCGGCTCGAGCTTGCTGCCGGTGGATAGCGAGCACAGCGCGATTTTCCAGTCGCTGCCGGCGGGATATGCCGGCCAGCCGGATGTCGCTGGCGTCCGCAAGATCATCCTGACCGCTTCTGGCGGCCCGTTCCGCGGCAAGTCCGCCGCCGAGCTGTTGGATGTCTCTCCCGATGACGCCTGCCGCCATCCCAACTGGAGCATGGGGCGCAAGATTTCGGTCGACTCCGCCACGCTGATGAACAAGGGGCTGGAAGTCATAGAGGCCCGCTGGCTGTTTAATGTGCCGCCGAGCCGCATCGATGTAGTGGTGCACCCGCAGAGCGTGATCCATTCGATGGTGCAATATCGGGATGGTTCGGTGATGGCGCAACTGGGTTCTCCCGATATGCGCACGCCTATCGCGTGCGCCCTGTCCTGGCCGGAGCGCATAGAGGCGGGCGTGGAGTCGCTGGATTTCTTCGCTCTGGGCGACTTGACCTTTGAAAAACCGGATATGCGGCGCTTCCCGTGCTTGCAGCTGGCCTTCGATGCGCTGGAATCCGGCGGCGACGCGCCCGCCGTGTTGAACGCCGCCAATGAGGTGGCGGTGGCCGCCTTCCTGGAAGGGCGGATTCGTTTCATTGACATACCGCGCATCGTGGCTGACACCTTGTCCGGCGTCCCGGCTGCGGCCAGCGATTCGCTGGCGGGATTGCTGGCGCGGGATGCCGAGGCCCGGCGCTACGCGGAGCAGAGGGTGGCCTTATGTTGACTGTATTCGCGTTCCTGCTGGCGATAGGCGTGTTGGTGACGTTTCACGAGCTTGGCCACTATTGGGTGGCCAAACTGTGCGGCGTGCGCGTATTGCGTTTCTCTATCGGCTTTGGCAGTCCGCTGTTCCGCTTCAAGCCGCGTGAGACCGAGTGGGTGATCTGCCCGATTCCGCTGGGCGGCTACGTCAAGATGCTGGATGAGCGCGAGGGCTATGTCGATCCGGAGGAGCGGCCCCGCGCCTTCAACAACCAGCATGTGCTCAAGCGCATCGCCATCGTGGCGGCTGGCCCGCTGGCGAATCTGCTGCTGGCCGTCTTGTTGTACTGGGGCGTGATTGCCCAGGGCGTGCCGCAGCTGAAGCCGCTGATAGGCACCGTGGTGGCGCAGACGCCGGCGGCCGCGGCGGGGTTTCGCGATGGCGACCGGGTGATCAGCGTGGCTGGGCGCGGGGTGTCCAGCTGGCAGGAAATCCGCCTGGCCCTGGTCGATGCCGCCATGTCCGGCGACGTTATCTCCGTGCGGGTGCAGAATGCCTCCGGCGCGGCTGCGGAGCGGCGTATCGATGCCGCCCGCTTTGGCGACAAGGCGGTGCAGGCCTTGCAGCAGGGCGATCCCGGGTTTTCGCCTGCACGCTTTCTGCCGGCCGTAGGCGTCGTGGAGCCGGGCGGCGTGGCGGCCAAAGCTGGTTTGAAGCCCGGCGACAAGCTGTTGTCTGTCGGCGGCCAGCCGCTATCCAGCTGGGAGGCTTGGGTGCAGCAGGTGCGCAATAGCCCTGGCAAGGATTTGCAAATCCGCATCGAGCGCGACGGCAAGCCGATGCAATTGAGCCTGCGGCCGCAGGCGGTGACGCAGGATGATGAAGTGGTGGGGCGCATTGGCGTCGCGCCATTGCCGGATGCGGCTTGGAACGACAAGCTGAGCTTCATGGTGCATTATGGCGTGTTCGGCGCATTGCAGCAGGCTGCGGTGAAGACGGGCGACACCGCCTGGATGAGCCTGAAGTTCCTGGGCAATATGTTGATTGGCCACGCTTCTTTGAACAACCTGTCCGGTCCGCTGACCATCGCCAATGTGGCGGGGCAGACGGCGCGCGAGGGGCTGACGCCGTATCTGGAATTTCTGGCGCTGATCAGCATCAGCATCGGCATACTCAATCTGCTGCCCATACCGGTTCTGGATGGCGGCCACTTAATGTATTATGTCGCGGAGCTGGTAAGAGGTAAGCCCGTCAGCGAACGGGCGCAAATGCTCGGACAAAAAATTGGTTTCATATTGCTGGCGTCTTTGATGGCGTTTGCCATGCTGAATGATTTCAGCCGCCTATTTGGGGGTTAAAACGTACCTATGAAATTGAAGCTACTTTCAGCGGCCGTGCTGGGCCTATCCATGGCCTCCACTGCGATGGCCGCTGATCCTTTCGTCATCAAGGATATTCGCGTTGAGGGCCTGCAGCGTACCGAGCCGGGCACGGTCTTCAACTATCTGCCGGTCAAGGTGGGCGACACCTTTACCGATGCCAAGGCGCAGGAATCGATCAAGGCGCTGTTCAACACCGGTTTCTTCAACGACGTGCGCGTGGAAAGCCGTGGCGCCACCCTGATCGTCACCGTGGCGGAGCGCCCGGTGATCACCCAGCTCAACATCAACGGCGCCAAGGAATTCAGCAAGGATCAACTGAAAAAGGCGCTGAAGGACAACGGTTTCGCCGAGTCGCTGATCTTTGACCAGGCCTTGCTGGATGGCGCGGTGCAGGAATTGAAGCGCCAGTATTACAGCCGCGGCAAGTATTCGGTGGAGATCACGCCGTCCGTCACCAAGCTGGAGCGCAACCGCGTGTCGGTCACGCTGGACATCAACGAGGGCGTGACCGCGCGCATCAAGGAAATCCGCATCGTCGGCGCCAACGCTTTCTCGCAGTCCAAGCTGCTTGATGAGTTCAGCCTGACCACGGGCGGCTGGCTGTCATGGATCACCAAGGATGACCAGTATTCCAAGCAGAAACTGACTGGCGATCTGGAGAAGCTCAAGGCTCTCTACCAGAATCAGGGCTATATGGAGTTCGGCATCGACTCGTCGCAAGTGTCGATCAGCCCGGACAAGCAGAGCATGTACTTGATCATCAATGTGCATGAGGGCAAGAAGTTCACCGTGTCCGACGTGCGCTTGGCCGGCGATCTGAAAGTGCCGGAGCCGGAGCTGCGCAAGCTGATCAGCATCAAGAACGGGGACACTTTCAATAATGAGAAAGTGACTGAAGCGGTCAAGGCAATCAGCGACCGCCTGGGCGAGGCCGGTTACGCCTTCGCCAACGTCAACGTGCTGCCGGATATCGATCACGACAAGCAGACCGCGGCTTTCACCTTCTTCGTCGATCCGGGCCGCAAAACCTATGTCCGCCGCGTCAATGTGGCCGGCAACAACAAGACCCGCGATGAAGTGATTCGCCGCGAGTTGCGCCAGATGGAAGGCGCCCCGTACAACGCTGCCGATGTGAAGCGCAGCAAGGAGCGCCTGGACGGCCTGGGTTACTTCGAAGACGTGAACGTCGAAACGCCTGCGGTGCCGGACGCGCCGGATCAGGTGGACATGAACATCAGCCTGAAGGAACGCTCCACCGGCAGCATCTCCGGCAGCCTGGGCTTTGTGCAGGGCGAAGGCCTGGTGATCGGCGCCAACATCTCGCAGAGCAATATCTTCGGCTCCGGCAAATACATGTCTTTGGGCATGTCCACCGGCAAGGTCAACAAGAATTACTCGCTGTCGTTCACCGATCCGTACTTCACGCCGGATGGCGTCAGCCTGGGTTATGACGTGTACGACCGCGTCTACAACCCGGACGCGACCTCTATCTCGGCATACAAGACCGGCACGATAGGCGCTGACGTGCGCTTTGGGGTGCCGATCACCGAGTACGACCGCATCAACTTCACGTTGGGCGCGGAAAAGACCGACATCACGACGTATAGTAATAGCCCGCAGCAGTACATCGACTTCGTCAACCAGTATGGCAGCAGCAACTACACCATACTTGGCACGGTAGGCTGGAGCCGCGATACGCGCGATAGCGCGCTTTGGCCGACGCGCGGCGCCACCATTCGCGTCAATGCCGATGCGGGTCTGCCTGGCGGTTCGCTGGAATATTACCGTCTGACGCACCAACAGACCTGGTACTTCCCGCTGTCCAAGGACTTCACGCTGATGCTGAACGGCGAGTTGGGCTATGCCGACGGTTACGGCAAGACCAAGGTGTTGCCGTTCTTCCAGAACTTCTACATGGGTGGCCTGGGTTCGGTGCGCGGCTATGATACCAGCAGTATCGGTCCGTATGATTCCGTAGCCAATTCCTATCTGGGCGGTAACCGCAAGGCGGTGGCCAATGCGGAAATCCTGTTCCCGATGCCTGGCTTGAAGGATAATAAATCCGTGCGCCTCAGCGCCTTCGTCGACGTCGGCACGCTATGGAACACCAATCTGACCAGCCAGCAAAACGCCGCGGGGATTTACAGCTCGGCGAGCGATGGCTTGCGTTACTCGGCAGGCCTGGCGCTGACCTGGCTGTCGCCGATGGGCCCGATGAAGTTCAGTCTTGCCAATCCGCTGAAGAAGGAGCCGAATGACAAGATTCAGCGCTTCCAGTTCCAGATGGGCACCACGTTCTAAACGCTATCCGAGGACGCAATCATGAAAGCATGGAAATGGTGGCTGGCTATGTTGAGCGTTGCGGCTATGCCGGTGCATGCCGCCGACTTCAAGCTCGGCTACATCAACGTCGAGCGGATTTATCGCGAGGCTGGCGCGTCCATAGCCATCTACAAGAAGCTCGACAAAGAGTTCTCGGATCGCCGCGAAGAGTTGAAAAAGATGGAAACGCGGGCCAAGGATTTGGAGTCCCAGCTCGGCGGCAATAGCCTGTCTCAGGACGATCGCAAGCGTTTTGAACGCGAATACGCCAGCCTGGACCGCGATTACCGCGCCAAGTCGCGCGAGCTGGCCGAAGATTACAACCAGCGGCGCAACGAAGAGTTCGCCGGCGTGACCGAACGGGCCAACCGCGTGGTCAAGGAGATCGCCCAGCGCGAGAACTACGACCTCATCCTGCAGGAAGCGGTGTACATCAACCCCAAGTTCGATCTCACGCCGCAAGTGCTCAAAGAGCTGGACAAGTAATCGTTTAAACCGTCACCGGAGTAAGCCGACCCGCGGTCGGCTTTGTTTTTGATGTCCTACACACTCGCATACATCGTTGAACAACTGGGCGGCGAGCTGCGCGGCCCGGATCTGGCAGTCGAGCGGCTGGCGCCGCTGGAAAGCGCTGTCGCCGGCGAAGTGGCCTTTGTCGCCAGCGCCAAGTTCCGCCGCCAGATGCTGGCAAGCGCGGCTGGCGCGCTGATCGTAACCGATGCGCTCGCTGCCGAGCTCGATGGCCGCTCGCTGATCGTCACCGCGGATCCTTACCTGTATTTTGCGCGGCTGGCCACCTTGTTTCATCCGCCCAAAGCGCCGCGCGCCGGCATTCATCCGCGCGCGGTGGTGGGAGAGGGCTGCCGGATTGGCCAGAGCAGCGAAATCGCCGCCAACGTCACCATCGGCGACGATGTCGTCATCGGCGAACGCTGCCGGCTGATGCCTGGCGTGGTGATCGGCGACGGCTGCGTGCTTGGCGACGACGTCACGCTGTACCCCAATGTCACGGTTTATCATGGCTGCGTGATCGGCAACCGCGTCGGCGTGCATTCCGGCAGCGTGATTGGCGGCGATGGCTTCGGCCTGGCCTGGGACAAGGACCACTGGTTCAAGATTCCGCAGACCGGCCGGGTAGTGCTGGAGGACGACGTGGAAATCGGCGCCAATACCACGGTGGACCGCGGCGCGCTGGTGGATACGGTGATCCGTAAAGGCGCCAAGATAGACAACCTGGTGCAGATCGCCCATAACGTGGAAATCGGCGAGCACACCGCCATCGCCGGTTGCGTCGGCATCGCCGGCAGCACCAAGATCGGCGCGCGCTGCACGGTGGGCGGCGCGGCGATGTTCGTCGGCCACATCGACGTGGCGGATCGCACACATATCGGCGGCGGCACCCTGGTGTCGAAATCGATCAAGGAAGCGGGCACTTATGCCTCGTCCTACCCCCTGCAAAGCATGAAGGACTGGTTGGCCAATGCCGTCCATGTCCGCCATCTGGATGATTTCGCCAAGCGCATCAAGCAGCTTGAGCGAGAACTGGAAACATTGAAAAATTCGAAGGAAGAACCTCATGAGTGAACACGCTGTCTCGATCGACGTCCGCGAGATCATGCGCTACCTGCCGCATCGCTATCCGTTCCTGCTGGTAGACCGCGTCACCGAATTCGAAGCCAATACCCGCATCAAGGCCTTGAAGAACGTGACCATCAATGAGCCGTTCTTCGCGGGCCACTTTGAACAGTATCCGGTGATGCCGGGCGTGCTGATCATCGAAGCGCTGGCGCAGGCCGCCGGCATTCTGGCGATCAAGAGCCAGGGCGAGCGCGCCGAAAACGAGTTGTATTTCTTCGTCGGCATCGACAACGCCCGCTTCAAGCGCCAGGTCGTGCCGGGCGACCAGCTGGTATTCGAGGTGGAGCAGATGGCGCTGAAGCGCGGCATCGGCAAGTACTCGGCCCGCGCGCTGGTGGACGGCCAGGTGGCGTGCGAAGCGGAAATCATGTGCGCCAAACGCGAGGTGTGATATGACCATTCATCCGACCGCCATCGTTGATCCGAAGGCGCAGATTGCTGATGACGTGGAAATCGGTGCCTACTCCATCATCGGCCCGAATGTCAGCATAGACAGCGGCAGCTGGATCGGCCCGCATGTGGTGATCGAGGGCCATACCCGCATCGGCAAGAACAACCGCGTGTTCCAGTTCTGTTCGCTGGGTGCCATGCCGCAGGACCTGAAGTACGCCGGCGAGCCGACACGGCTGGAAATCGGCGACAACAACACCATCCGCGAATTCTGCACCTTCAATACCGGCACGGTGCAGGATGGGGGCGTCACCCGCATCGGCAACGACAACTGGATCATGGCCTATGTGCACATCGCCCATGATTGCCAGGTCGGCAGCCACATCATCCTGGCCAACAACGCCACGCTGGCGGGGCACGTGCACCTGGGGGACTGGGTGTTCCTGGGCGGTTTCACCAGCGTGCACCAGTTTGTCATCGTGGGCGAACATGCGATGACGGCGTTCGCCAGCGCCGTGGCGCAGGACATCCCGGCCTATGTGACCGCGCACGGCAACCGCGCCGTGCCTTCCGGCATCAATGCGGAAGGCATGAAGCGCCGCGGCTTCACGCCGGATCAGATCCGCCGCGTGCGCAACGCCTACAAAACCCTGTACCGCCAGGGTTTGAGCTACGACGAGGCTAAGGCCGCCATTCTGGCCGAGGCTGGCGAAGGCCACGCCGAGCTGGAGCCGTTCGTGCGTTTCTTTGGTCAATCGGCGCGAGGAATCATCCGCTGAGCTTATGAGCGATCACCTGTTCAAGCGCAAAGGCGCCCTGAAGGTGGCCATGGTGGCCGGCGAGGCCTCGGGCGACCTGCTGGGCGCTCATCTGATGGACGCGCTGCGGGCGCACCGCAGCGATATCGAATTCGCCGGCATCGGCGGCCCGCGCATGGAGTCCCGCGGTTTTCACAGCATGGTGCCGCAGGAGAAACTGGCGGTGCGCGGTTATTCCGAGGTGCTGAAAAGCCTGCCGGAACTGTTGCGCATCCGTCGCCAGCTGCGCGAGCAGCTGCTGACGGAACGGCCGGACGTCTTCATCGGCATCGACGCGCCCGACTTCAATTTGGGGCTGGAGGCCGCGTTGAAGAAGGGCGGCGTGCAAACCGTGCACTATGTCAGCCCGTCGATATGGGCCTGGCGGCCTGAGCGCATCCAGAAAATCGGCCGCGCGGCCAACCATGTGCTGTGCCTGTTCCCGATGGAGCCGCCGCTGTACCGCCAGGCGGGCATCCCGGTGACGTATGTCGGCCATCCATTGGCCAGCGAGATTCCGCTGGAACCGGATCAGGAGGCGATGCGCGATCAACTGGGCCTGCCGCTGGATGTGCCGGTATTCACCCTGATGCCGGGCAGCCGGCAGAGCGAGCTGGAATACATGGTGCCGGTGTATCTGGATACGGCCCGGCTGCTGCTCAGACAATATCCTGATGCGCAGTTCCTGGTTCCCTTGGCCACCCGCGCCACGATGGAGCAGTTCGAGCGCATGCTGTATCAGTTGAAGGCGCGCGATCTGCCCATCCGCAAACTGTTCGGCCATGCGCAGATGGCGATGATCGCCAGCGACGTGGTGCTGGTCACCAGCGGCACCGCCACGCTGGAAGTGGCGCTGACCAAGCGACCGATGGTCATCAGCTACAAGCTGTCGGCGCTAACGTATCGATTGGTCAAGCGCAAGATCAAGCTGCCGTATGTGGGCCTGCCCAATATCCTGTGCGGCCGCTTCGTGGTGCCCGAGCTGTTGCAGAAGCAGGCTACGCCGGAAAAGCTGGCAGAAGAGATGCAGCGGCTGTACACCGATACCGCGGCGCGGGCCGACATGGTCAAAACTTTCACCGAGCTGCAGCTGACCCTGCGCCAGGATACGGCCAACCGCGCGGCCCGCGCGGTGCTGGATGTGGCGCGATGCAATTGAGTCCCTTGCTGGCCGGCGTGGACGAAGCCGGCCGGGGGCCGCTGGCTGGCGCGGTATTCGCCGCGGCGGTCATTTTGGACCCGGCCAAGCCC
>NZ_JAELTR010000090.1:0-10658 GCF_016428945.1 Chromobacterium sp. ASV23 | reverse complement strand
CCCCCCCCCCCCCCCCCCCCCCCCCCCCCCCCCCCCCCCCCCCCCCCCCCCCCCCCCCCCCCCCCCCCCCCCCCCCCCCCCCCCCCCCCCCCCCCCCCCCCCCCCCCCCCCCCCCAAAAAATTTTTTTTTCGTGCTGTCGTCGGCAGCGTCAGATGTGTATAAGAGACAGTAACTCACCTGAAGTTACATTAAAGCTACGCAGATTAGCAGCGGAGCTAAAATGGTAAAATTTTTTGGCATAATAGTAGAATCTATTTAGGATATTGTTTCATCAGTTTATTTTTCATGCTTTTGGCTTTACGAGCTTAGAATTTTTTACCCTCGTTCTTGATTGGGGGTATCGGTCACAATTTCTTCCATAACTGATGCCATTCTTCCGATAGATATTTGTACTGACCTTTCAGGTAGATGAAAGTGGCATCGTTGCCCATCAGACATGAAATGTAGCCTTTCGCAACTACTATCACCATCATGGTTTTTCCCTGCCTTCCCCCCACAAGCTACTAACCGTGATAAATCTTTTCCATGTGCGTAACGTCCTCCGCGGCGTGACTTCTGAATGCGTGGTCTTTTTCTTAATAGACCAACTGCACTGGCCAGATTGCGATTAGACTAATGTCGATATAGCTTTCGGTGTACCGGTTGGAAGAGCGCTTAATCACTCCCACTTTCCTAGACATCTCGTGAGCCTCTCTGGACTGCCCCGCCTCACCTGCTAATACGTACTTCTTCGCTTGCCTAGCAAGCCTCCCCACTAGATAATTACCCTGTGCCGTTCAATAGCGGCACCGGGATTGGCGTCCCGACGAATCTCGGCGGACTGCAGCGAAAGCTCCAGTCCTCACACCATTGCTGCGCGCAATTATGGCGGGCCTTGGTGGGAGCATCCTAGATGCGCCGGTTCCGAGATTCCGGTAACGCCAATCCCGCCTTGTGCCTGCCACCCCCCGATTGGCGTCGGAGATGCAGGTGAGCACCTAAATCTCGGAGAGCCTTACCATGACAAGCATTTCCCGCAGTGCGTCTCACTTTGCCGTACCCCACTCCACGTCGTCCCGCCAGCGCTGGCTGGTGCATTCCGGGATGTCTACCCACCCAAGCCACGCCAGCCTGTTGGCCATGGCCCAGCTGCATGCGGCGTTTGAAGCGCTGCAAGTGCTGCTGTCTCAGCCAGACCATGCAGACCTGCGCGCGCCGGTAGCCCAGCTGGCCCACCTGTGCCGGGAGATCGAGCACGCGGTGGTGGAGTCTGTTTGCCTGCTGGCGCAAAGCCAGCTGGGCCTGCAGGCTTTGCTGGACCTGCTGTCTTGCCTGGGTGAGGACATCCGCCTGCCTTCCAGCCGGCTGAAGGAGCTGTTGCAGCCGGTGGATAAGCAGATCACCGCCTCGCTTGGCTTCCTGAGCAAGGTGCTGTAAGCCATCCGCGCTGGCCGGGCCTGCCCGGTGCGGGCCCGGCTTTTTTCTCTTGTCCTTCTTTCCGGAGGATGCGCCATGTGCCGCGTATTGACGCCCTCGCTCCGCCTGCGCCGCCGCGCCTTTGCCCGCGCCCGCTGGCAGGGCGGCCGCCCCATGCCCGCTTACGCCTTGCCGCTGGTGGAGCTGAACCAAACCTTTGCCCAGCTGCAGCCGCTGCTGGCCAAGCCCGCCCATGCGGACCTGCGCCTGCCGGTGGCCCGGCTGGCCAGGCTGTTTGCCCAGCTGGATGAAACCATGTGGGAAAGCGCCCACACCCTGGCCCACGCCACCAACCGTCTGCAATCCCTGCTGGACATGCTGCGCCTGGCCAACAAAAACGCCCTGCCGGCCCACCAGCTGTACAGCCTGCTGATGCCGCTATATCAGCAGCTGCTGCAGGCGCGTTATCAGCTGGAAATGACGCAGTAAAAGCGGGCGCAAAAGGCAAGCCAGCCAGGCCATTGGGCCAGTTCAGGCACTTTTTTGGCCTGAACCACTCCGTCTGCGCCATGGTTGGCCGCCTCTCCCGTTTGCCGCGCCCTATGCTCAAGTCATGCACGCTCAAACCGCCACGCGGTCTGTACAAGCCGGACAAGTGGCGTATTACAGAGGAGGCAGCAAGATGATTTACGATTCCACGCATTTTGAGGAAATGGCCCGGCGCGACCAGGCGCTGCGCCAGCAGCTGCGCGAGGCGGGCATCCGCCATTATCTGGCCCTCAGCACGGACAGCCTGTATTACCTGTCCGGGCTAAGCTTTGAGCCGCTGGAGCGGCCCTTTTTCCTGCTGCTGGAGGTAGAAAGCGGCCGCCGCCATCTGCTGGTGCCGCAGCTGGAATTTGCCCATCTGCAATCGGCCTGGGGCGTGGAGTGGCCGGACATCCACAGCTACCGGGAATACCCGGCCCCCAAGGGCGAAGACTGGCAGGCGCGGCTGCTGCCGCTGTTGCCGCCGGACTTTGCCTTTGACGCCAACGCGCCGTGGCAGCTGGCCACGGTGCTGCAAGCGCTGGGCGGCCACGCCTGCGCCGCGCTGGACCGGGTGCGGCTGGTAAAGTCGGACTGGGAGATTGCCCGGCTGGAACGCGCCGCGGCTTACGCGGCGGAAGGGGTAAACCGGCTGCTGGCCCGCGCTTACGATGGCATGTCCGTGGCGGAAGGCTATGCCCTGGGCCCGCGCCTGCTGCGCGCCATCATCCAGCATGAACACCACTTTGACCCGCTGTGCACCAAGGTGCTGCTGGCGCCGTGGCCGGCGCCGCTTAGCGCCCAGCCCCACGCCATCCCCCGCCTTGGCCAAAGGCTGCAAGGCGGCCCGCATGTGGTGATTTGCGTGGTGCGGCTGGACGGCTACACCGCGGAGTGCGAACGCACCTTCTTCACCCGCCCGCCCACGGCAGAAGCGCAGGATCGCTTCAAGCTGATGTGCCGCGCCCGCAGCCTGGCGGAATCTCTGCTGCGCCCCGGCGCGCCCTGCGAGGTGATTGATCAGGCGGTAAATAGCTTTTTGTCCGAACAAGGCTTTGCCGACTGGCACATCCGCCTGCACCGCACCGGCCACGGCCTGGGCCTGTCCAACCACGAAGGCCCGTGGCTGGCGGAAGGCAGCGACGACGTGCTGCGCGCCGGCATGGTGGTATCGATAGAACCCGGCCTGTATCTCGATAAAGAAGGCGGCTACCGCCATTCCGACACCTACGTCATCACCGCCAACGGTGCCCGCTGCCTCACGCTGGACGCGCCCACCAGCCTCAAAGCCCTCACCCTCCAAGCCCCGCGCCCCCTCTCCCGCGCCCAGGGCTACTTTGTGCGCAAGGCGGTATCGGCCTAAGCCGATTCAAGCGTAAAACCGCCCACCCAGCGGATGCGGGGTGGGCGGAACGCATCCATCGGCGGGTGTGCCGTGTGCCCACACTAGATCATGCTTTGCATTCATCCATTGCGCTACGAAAGCGCTAGATCATTGATTTATCAATAGCTTAATGGCTATTATTGGATTCAGATTACATTCATTTTCCATTCATTGGCATGGCAGCATTGAGTTTTGAGTCCTTATTTGAGATAGCCAGAACACGGCTCAGCTGTCGCATCTCATACCTTTGTCTTGGCCAGCCGTATTAGCCCATCCTCTCCACATAGACAATCTCACCCTCCATACACGCCGCACTAATACATTGCGCTTATTACAACTCTTCCAACATCCATTAAATCCAAACCCTAAAACATTAAATATAAATTAGCGAAATATTGATTCTTTATTTCATGCATTCACTTATCCCATCCTAGACTATTCAAAATCAGGCTATCACAAATCCAGATAAAGATATTCGTCGCAAGTAGTACGACAACGGATCAATTTATTTCCTGATTGCATACTGTTCTATCGCCCTGTTTCAGCCACATCCACCCCACATTATATTGGCGGCCAAACAAAGCCAGATCCTGGCAATAAAAGGAGGATGGAGATATTGCAAATATCTTATCCAGGATAAAGCGGGGCTAACATGTCTAAACTCGGAAGGTCTATTATTATTGACCCAGCCGCACTCAAGCAGGAGAATCAAGACAATTTGATTGAGGATTTATATCCTATTCATGCAGAAATCTTCGATGGCGTCAGCAAACCGGATTTTGCCAATTATGTGGTCAAATCCAGCGCGCCTCACACACGCATCTTGCTGCACCGTGACCAGCAAGAAAATATCGTCGGCTATTGCGCCATACATTTCTTTGAAGAACAGATGGAAGGCCAAGCCGTCACCATCATTCGCATGGAGGCCGGGCTAAAGCGGGAATACCGTCGTGGCAACCGCAATGCGCCATTTGTGATAAGCCAGCTGCTGGGCTACCGTTTGCGCCAACCGCTGCGCAAAATCTACTACCTGGGCGCGCTGGTCCACCCATCCAGCTTCATGCTGCTGAGCAAGTACGCGCGCCAGGTCTGGCCCAGCGCGCGCTACCCGGACGACAGCCGCTACCAACGCATCGCTGCCCACCTCACCCAAGCCTTTCGGCTGCAGCCGGTGGCTAACTCGCAACCTGGCGTGGTGCATGTGGGTTGGCGCACCCGCGACGACGAGGCAGACCGGAAAAAATGGGCGGAAATTCCACACCAAGCGGCGCAATTCTATTTAAGCCGCAACCCCGGCTACGTGGCCGGCCATGGCTTGCTGACGCTGGTGCCGGTCAATACGGCTTGCGTATTGCATGCCATCCGATCCCTGCTGACAGACCGCTGGACGCGATTGTGGCAACCGCGCCAAAGTGGTAGGGCCGCCAGGGCACATTAAGGCCCGCTGCGCGCCCATAACCGATGCGCAAAAGCCAGTCCCACTAGATAGCGGGTCTGGCTTTTCTTATCCAACATGCCAATGCTCTTGGCACTTGCACGCACATGGCCACCACGCCCTCTGCAACTGCTTGACTCAGGCGTAGTTTGCAGCGGCCTTGGGCCGCACCACGGTGAAGGGGCGCAGT
Organism: Chromobacterium sp. ASV23; assembly: GCF_016428945.1. NCBI lineage: Bacteria > Pseudomonadati > Pseudomonadota > Betaproteobacteria > Neisseriales > Chromobacteriaceae > Chromobacterium > Chromobacterium sp. ASV23. Next base: position 5,725 of record NZ_JAELTR010000090.1, on the reverse strand, counting down.
ATCCACTGCGGGTAGCGGTCGAAATCCAGCTCGGTCAATTCCAGCGGACGCAATTTATCGGTTCCGGCGCACAGGCCAATCGCCAGTGTGGGGTCGGCATAACTGATGATATCGCCTGGAGCGGAGAAGATATCCCAGCGTTGTTTATCCTTGTCCGCATCATCCAACAGCTGCATTTTCAATGGCGAGCCTAATTCGATTTGCTCTGCGCCGATAACCAGCTGATTGCCGCTGGTGGCGAGTCCAAACAGCCCGCTGACAAAGTCCACATTGAATAGGGCCAACATATTTCCCTGCAGCGGCCGCAGCACCAATGGCGCGCCTTTCATGGAATCTTCAGCGCACAGCGCTAATTCTGGGTTGTCGGCATAAGTAATAAAGAAGGGAACACTGGTGAAGGACATCCATACCTCCCTGACGCAAGACAGGGAGGGAGCCAGCAGCTCCACTCCCAGTGCCAATGCGTGGAATTAAGCTTGTTCGGCGAACAGCAGTTCCGAGCGCTGGGCCGAAGTCAACGGCTTGAATGCCCATTGCTGAGCCGGCGAGGCGTTGAATTCATACAGCCAGATCAGGCTGCCATTGCCGCCGCGGTCCTTGTTATCGATCACCAGGTTGGGGTTCTGACGATTCAGGATGAAACCCGGGCGGGTGTAGAAATCCCAACGCTGGGTCATAGAGGCCGAGTTGTATGGCTTCAGCACCAGCGGCTTGCCGCTGGCCAATTCGCTGATATCCAGCACCAGTTGGTTGCCGCTGGTGGCCAGACCAAACACGCCATTTTCAAAATCGATGTTGAACAGGGACAGGAAGTTGCCTTGGATTTGGCGCAGCGACAATTGGGAGCCGCTCATCGAGTCATTGGCAGTGATGCCCATGGCGGTATTTTGGCTGTAGGTAAGGAAATAGGGAAAAGAAGAGAAAGCCATTTTTAGATACCCTCAATTTTGAGCCAGCAATTTACTGGCCTTGTAGCTATAGCAGAGGTTTTCTCTCAATCAAGCTTATTCACTCTAAATTTATATCTAAAAATGATTGCAAAATAAAAATCCTTTTAAATCATGCAAATAGCCCATCCAGGTACAAACACCTATTTTTCTTTACATATAGACTATTCAAACAATCACTTCCATCTAGCCGATTAGATTATTAGTCCCAATCCGATAAAATTATTAGGACAGAAAACACGGTGCAAATTTAAATGGATATATTTCCAAGAAGTACATCTTGCATATTTCTGAATATCAATCTCACTGTTAATTTTGGTGAGCATTCCGTCTGTCCATGGTTTAGGAATTGATCCCTTCCAACCTCGCACTCGATAATCGGCACTAGGTCTAATCATGCCGCCAGACATCACTGAGACTGCAATGCCGCCGCCATCCGCCTGCCGGATGCGCCGGCAATCAGGTAGTGCCAGGGCGTCACCCAGGCGAGATAACCGCGGCCCAATAGATTGTGCGGCCGCACCAAGGTGGCTATGTGCAGCCATCCAGGCTGCCATTGCAGCACCAGCCGGAAATCCAGATGACGATCATCCTGCCCCAGCACTACGGCATGCTCCCCCAAGTACAGGATGCCGAATACCCCTAGCTGTTGGCCGATATGGAAAGGCCCTTCGGCGCGCCGCATCGCCACCTCTGCGGTTTTCAATCCCAGCGGCGACACCAGCCGGTCGCGCAGGCACATCAGCCATTGCGCCCATAGCGGCATGGCAGTGGAGAAGGCGAGCAGCAGTTTGCTGGCATCTGGCGGCGGCAGATCGCGCCGCAGCGGCAGGCTGCGGATATCCTGCCAGGGATAGCGCCCGGCCTCGGCCTTCAGCAGAGGGATATCCTCAAACTCATTGCGCGTCATGATGGGTCGCTCAGAACAATGGAATGGCGCTAGTTTGCCATTGATCCGTCTATCGTGGTTTGGAGGTGATGACATCCCGCGTCCTTCCCCACTCGGCCTTCCCGCTTGCGTCATTTTGGCAAAATGCCGATACTAAACAGGCAATTGCCCATGGAGGCCGACATGTCCCAACCCTTGTTCAAACCTTCGCCCCCTGCGCTGCCGGAACAGCCGAGCGGCCCGGCCTTACGGTTTGCCCATCTGTCCCGCATCATCGGCCAGCCGCTGCAGTCCGACCTGGAAGTGGCGCGCTACGTGGCCAACGGCGCAGATACCGGGCTGATCGAGCAACTGACCGGCCAAGGCCTGACGCGCAAGGAGCTTGAGTTTGTGATTCCGGCGCGCACGCTGTCCCATCGCATCAAGAAACACGAAAAACTCAGCCGCGACGAATCCGAGCGCGGCGTGCGCATCGCCAGTCTGCTGGCGCTGGCGCAACAAGTATTGGGGGAGGAAGCTACCGGCTGGCTGCGCCAGCCGCTGCGGCGCTTCGACAACGCCAGCCCGCTGGAGATGGCGCAAACCGAGCAGGGCGCGCGGCTGGTGGAAAACCTGTTGATCCAGATCGACGAAGGCTACGTTGCGTGATTGGCTGGCGCATCAGCCATTACGCAGACCTGAACGGATTGGGCGGGCTGCGCGCCGACGGCCGCTGGCACCACGCCGGCCGGCCCATCGTCTATCTGGCGGACCATGCCGCCAGCGCCATGCTGGAAATGCTGGTGCACAGCGAATTGCGCCGGCTGCCTGCCAGTTTTCAGCTGCTGAAGGTAGAGCTGCCAGACGACAGCCTGCTGGACCTGGACCCGGCTGCACTGCCGCCGGACTGGCGCGCCCGGCAGGAGGAAACCCGCAGGATGGGCGATGACTGGCTGGCGCAGTCGCCCAGCGCGCTGCTGCGGGTGCCCAGCGCCCTGGCGATGGACGGCCAAAACCTGCTGCTGAATCCGCAGCACCCGGATGCGGCGCGCTGCCGTATCCTCCAGATGATAGACGCGCCGCTGGACACGCGGCTGCGCCAGCCTTGAGCCAAACCAAAATAAAAAACCGGCCGCCAGGGCCGGTTTGCTTCTTCAAGACGCGACGATCAGCGATAAGCCTGAGCCGCTTTCACCGCCGCAGCGGCATCCACCAGGCCGGCGGAGCAGCCTTCGCAGCTAGCCGCAGGTAGGCGTGCCGTTTGCACCAGCAACTTGCGGGCGGCCTTCCAGTCAAGATTCGGATTGACCGACAGCATCAGCGCAACCAGCCCGGCCACATGCGGCGTAGCCATGGACGTGCCTTGATAGGCCGCGTAAATATCGTTGCCGGGGGCGGTCTTGCCATCATTCAGCGTGGAATAGATGCCGGGATCGACCCCTTGATCACCGCCCGGCGCCGTTACGGCCGTCAATGCGCCATAGTTGGAATAGGACGCAATGCCGCCGCTCTTGCCATTGGCTGCAACGGTAATCACGCCAGGGCAACTGGCCGGAGCAAAGTCTCGCGTATTGCGGGTGGCGTTGCCTGCCGCCACGACCACAATGCCGTTATGCGCGGAAACCTGCTGCAACACATCGCGGTAGGTCTGGGTGCACGGCTGAGCGCCGCCCAGCGACATGCTGATCACCCGCGCCGGCGTAGTATTGGCAGGCAAGCCTGGTATGGCGCCGCCCACCGCCCACAACATGGCGTCGGCGATGTCGGCATCGGTGCCGCCGCAGCGGCCCAGCACACGCAGTGGCAGGAGCTTGGCCTGCGGCGCCACACCGGTCAGACCTTGGCCGTTACCTGCTGCCGCGGCGATGGTGCCCGCCACATGGGTGCCGTGCCAGCTGCTGGGGGATGCATCGGTGCCTGGGCCACAATCGCCTGCCGCCGCCCAGTCGCCCTGATCCAAGGCATTGGCCTGGCGCGCCGTCCTGCCATCCGGCCCCACCGCAAGCCGGGCAGAAGCGGGGTCGGACACAAAGTTGTAGCCAGGCTGCAGCAGATTGGCCGTCAGATCCTTGTGCGGGCGGTAACCGGTATCCAAAACAGCCACGGTAACGCCTTTGCCTTGGGTAATGTCCCAGGCCGCGGGCAGGTTCAAGGAGCCCGGCTGGCTGGCGCTATCTTGCATGTCCCATTGCTGGCTGCCGTACAACGGGCTGGAAGGGACAAAGTTAGCGCGCTTGATGAAGTTAGGCTCAGCGTACTCCACCGTTGGATCCTGCTGCTTGATACGCTTGGCCAGCTCCTGCGCCTGCCCGGCGCTCAGCTTCTGGCTGCTATTGAACACATAGGCGCCGGTTCCCATCTGGTGGTCGAATCGCAAAGGCAAGCCGGTGATCTGCTGTACTTGCTGAGTGCGCTGGGCAAAGTCCGCGGGACGGGCGGCCAGGGCCTGGCCACGCGGCAGACTGGCCGCTTGCCTGGCTAGCTGCGCCTGCGAATTTTGCTTGTACTTGACGATGATGCCAGCGACAGCCGGGCCGTTGGGCGCAGCTTGGGCGGCCGTTATGCCGAGGCCTGCCAGCAGCAGGCCGGAAATCAAATGATGCATTTTCACGGAAAGCTCCTTCAACTTGCTATGCGGGCCGTTCAGCTCTTCAGGAATGGAATGGCGGTCAGATTGGCTGGCGCTTGGCCACCACCTGCAAACGGGCTGCCCCAGGTAACGAACTTGCCATCCTTGGCCACCGCCAGGAAACCACCCAAGCCCGTGCTGTAAATGGCGCGGATATTCCGCAGCTTGGCCTGCGCCGCCGAACTGTCGCCGCCATGCGTGGGCGAACCCCAGGTGACCACAGTGCCATCCTTCTTCAACGCGGCAAAGGCATAGTCATTGGAGAACAGGGCAATCACATTATTCAGCTGGCTCTGCACTGCGGAGCTGTCGCCGCCACGGGTTTCATCACCCCAAGTCACCACCGTGCCATCAGCCTTCAGCGCGGCGAAGGCCGTTTCTGTGCCAGCGATAGTCAGCACATTGGTAAGCTGTGCTTGCACATTGGCCACATTATTACGCTGGGAATCTCCCCAGCTAGCCACGGTTCCGTCCTTCTTCAACGCGGCAAACGCTGTCTTGCTGGCAAACACCTTGGCCACATTGGCCAGGCCGCCACTAAAACCGCTCAAATCGCTCCCACGGTCGAACATCGTGGTGCCAATGGTGGAAACCACACCGTTCTGGCTCAGCGCGGCAATCACATTGCTGTTGCTGAGCAGTGCAAGATTGGCCTGCGGCATCGGCTCGGTGCCGTCATACAGACCGGTCGTGGCGTTATCGAAGTTCTGACCCCAAGTCACCACGCTACCGTCCTTCTTCAAGGCAGTGAAGCTGTAATCTGTGGCATAGATTTTGGCAACATTGGTCAGCTTGGCTGCTACCGGTGTGGTGTCGCCGCCAGAGGCGGGATCGCCAAAGGCGAATACCGTTCCATCCTTCTTCAACACCGCCACCGCGCCTTCGGTATAGCTGACGTCAGCGATATTGCTGAATTGCGCCAACGTTGCAGGGGTAAAGAAGGAGGCGATCGATGAAAAACCACCCTCGCCATCGAAAGTCTGTTCCAGATTGCCCCAGGCCGTGCCGCTGCCGTCGCCATTGAGCGCGACAAAGCCGCGCTTGACAGCCCAGACATTGCTCACCTTGTTCAAGGGCGCCACCGCGCCGGTGTAGTCAGCGCTGCCCGCGCCGCCCTTGCCGGCATAGCTACCGCCGGAAGCCGGGCGGCCCCAGGTCACCACGGTGCCATCGGACTGCAACGCGGCCCAGGCGCGCTCGCTACCGACCACCTTAACTACATTTTGCGGCTGGACCTTCAATACCGACGTGTCGCCGCCCAAACGGCTGCTGCCCCATACC
>NZ_JAELTR010000008.1:0-95717 GCF_016428945.1 Chromobacterium sp. ASV23 | reverse complement strand
GAGTCTCGTGGGCTCGGAGATGTGTATAAGAGACAGGGGCAAGGCCATTGGGATCTATGTCGCGTTCTTGGTCGCAATGATCGTCTTCATCAAGCTGGCCAGTGCCACAACCTGGTTCTCCGGCTCCATTCCCTTTTTCGCCTACTTCGTGTTCGGCTTCCTGATGAATCGGGTGGTGCTGCGCGGGCTGATTGAATGGCACCCCGTCTACAACACCATCGAGAATGTCTCCAGCGGCAAGCTGCGCGCGCTGATTTTCTGGCCGATTTCATACCCTGCGCTGTTTTTCAAGCTGGCCGTAGTCAAGCATCTCTGACGCGGACGAAGAGGCCCGCGGGATGCCGGCCTGGTCGTTACGACCAGGCAAAAAAATCCCCGCGCCACAGGCGCGGGGCAGAGCAGTAGTTTGGTGAGGAACAAATGATGTTCACAAGTTGCCAAGCTGGCACAAGGGAGATGTGAGCTTGCCTGACGAGGCACATTATACCAAGCAATGAGCAAATATGAATGCAATGTGCCTTTTCACATCGACCAGCAAGCGATGTGCCTACAGCTTGAAAGAACCGGGTGCCCGGCCTTTTATCTTTGCCCCCAGCTTGTCAACCTGCTCCCGCAACCCTGAACAGCCATCATCCGAATAAAACATTGAGTTCACCGCCGGCAGGCGCGCCTCCTTTTCCAGTTTCATTTTCGCCGCATTTGCACGCATGCCAATCCTGGCACAGCCATACTGACGAATAGGAATTGACAGCTCTTCGTAATCAGCAAGATCCCAAGAGTAAGCGGCGATCGTCTCCTCAAGGCGCGCCAGCTCGTGCTGCAGAGCGAAAATTTCCGAGACTAAGCCTGCCGATAGCAAGCCCCAGCTGACATCGAGCGAGAATGGATCGAATTTAGGGAAATTCGTTGTAAGTTCAGGCTCTCTGTCTGGGGGGCGCCAAACATATCCGTCGTCAAAAGCGGCCGAAACACATTCATTGACCAGCCTATCAAGATGTGCCCTTAGCAGGATCGCCTCCCTTGATCGCCCCCTCCAGAAGCTCCATGCGGCGCGGCCAATATCCTTGAATAGGCTAAGCCCAAAACCGACCGCAACGCCAATAACCCCTACCCAGGGAGTCAAGCCACCGCTTTCCAATGCCATAGCCTTATCGCTCAGAATATACGAATGTTGATGATGGTAGCCGGCTATCCCGCCTCAAAGCAACGACACGCGCGCCATCCAAAGTCAAGACTCTCGTGCTGAACGGCATGGTGTTAGAATGCGCGCATGCTGAATGGAAGAGGGGAAAATGGGAAAAAGTGAGGCTAAAGGGCAGCCTCGTTGGAACGACAAGGGTCTCCCTGACGTCCGGGACGTGCCGGATAGTCAGCGTGCAGAGCCGCCAGACATGCTTGAGCAGGGCGCGACCAGCGAAGATGCGCTGCAGATCCTTTGCACCGCGCTGGGCATGCCTGAAGGCGAAGACAGGGTAAGCCTGGCTTCTCCAATTGGGCCTGTTGCAGTAATGCGAGACAAGCTGCCCCACATAGTTGAGAAGCGAAAAGACGGCCGCGAGCGCTACGCCAACTTTGCCGCCAGCACGGTGGGGGCACCATACGAAGTATGGAGGGTCGCCTACGATGATGGCTCGTTTCGCCTGGCGTTCATAGGTCTGTTTGCAGGCAGGCAGCAGCTGTTAGTCGTCGTCGATGTAGAGGACGACAAAGTCCTGTGGAACATGATGAATTGCGAGGCCAAAGCGCTCAACAAGCATAGGCATGGCACACTCATCTACTCGGTTCGCGGTGACGTGGCAGCTGATGTGCAAGAGGCGCCTGAAGCGGCATAGAGGCGGCTGCTTTGGAAATGGAAAAGGGCGAGTCAATGACTCGCCCTTGAATTACAGTCCGCTCAATCAGCCACCCGCGGACGGAGGTGGAGAGGTTTCGCACTAGCACTAACTCCGCTCTTAGTGGTGCCCTTCCATGAACCGTGATACGCCGGCGGAACGGTCTGGTTCACTTCTCGCTCTGGTGTAATAGTAACCAAGCGTTACGCCTGCGTCAAATTTACATACGTAAATGGTGACGTAATTCAATGCGCAAATCACAACGCCAATTGAAGCGTTGACGAGTTCATGATCTGAACCGAAACATCTACCAGCCACCCCACGACTTATTACCGGCCGCGCTCGGCGCGGCCAGCACATTGGCCAGCCGCTCGCCCTCCAGCAGTTCCTCCGCAAGCTCCTCCAGGACTTCGTCCTGGTCGATGATACTGGCCGTGTCCTGCGCCGAATGGCTCAGGCCTTTTGGCTCTCCAGAAAAGCCTGGCGCCAGCTCTACTCCGACTACGGCGCCGGCCGCCTCAGAAGCTCTGCTCAAGAGGTTGGACATCACACTCATTGCTTCCCCCTACCATGCACCCCATTCTTCACGAATCATTGCTGTCGCTGAACCTGCATTGTGCCCGCCCGCAGCTGGAGCCGCCCCTTGGGCGCCGGACAACTCCATCTCCACCAGCTCCTCAATCTCGTCGGTGGTGGTGGTCGGCTCGACCGCGGCAGCGCCACCCCACGGCGGAATTGAGGGGATGAAGCGCCGGGCCGACTCCCAAAGGTCGCGCAAACCCTCCTCGGACGAGAGATTGCGCACCCGGCCGTCGATCCCTGCGCCGATGGATGCAGCGTGCCGTAGAGCCTGCTTATCGCTCAGACGGTCAACCCCGATGCCTGGCGAGCCATCAACGCCCTCTATTGCCGCCCGAACCTCTGCAGGGCAGTTGAACGGCGCGTGGGTGTTGACCGCCGTCAGCAGTTCATTCAGGCGCAAGCGAAGGTGGTGGGGGATCGGCCTCATTCGCCAAGCTCCTGCAGCTGACGCTTGATTTCGGTAACGTCTTGGCCAAGCTGTTCGAGTTTGGCCAGCTTCTTACGCAGACGAATCTTCAGGGCACCCACGCGGCGCTGCTCAGCGTAGCGCGCGGTGCGCTCTTCATCTAGCGCCTTCACCGTCGGGGCGATGATGCTGATCATCGCGTCGGACGACATGCTGGAAAGCAAAGTCTCGATCACTAGCTGGGTGGTAAGCGAGCAGTTCTTGGTGGACAGAGCCGCCTTGACCGTTTCGATCTTGGCGGCCGCCTCGCCGTCAAACTTGATGTTGATTCGCTTCTCGAAGGACTCTTGTTGCATGGCTCAGATACCAGATCAGTGATGACCGAAATTATACTGACCGTGAACTGATTTTGCGCATTTTCTTTACGCGGCCATGTGGACAAACCCAAGGGCGCCATAATCGAAATCTTCGCCCTCCGACAAGATGCCCTCGTCGAAGCCTGGCGTGCCCGCGATGATCGAGTAGCGGGTTTTGGCGTGGCCCTTCAGATGCTCGTTGCCGTCGTCGTGGAAGTCAACGATCAGGCAGACGTTGGGGCCGCTCTTCTTGGCGCGCAGGCCGCGGCCGATGCGTTGGCGGAGGGCAACCTCAGCCTTGCCGCCGCCGGCCAACACCACGAGGCCCACGGCCGGCACGTCCACGCCGACGTCCAAGATGGTTGTGCCGATCAGCACATCGATGTCGCCGCTCTTCAGCCGGCCGATCTGCCGCTTGCGCTCAGCCTGGTCGTTCTCGCCCTTGATGTAGGCGCAGCGGATGCCGGCGGCCTCAAGCTGGCCACGCAGCACGTCACCATGCGCGGTCTGCTGCACCAGCACCATTGCGGTGAGGCCGTGCTGAACCGCGGTCCTGACTTCGCTGACGATAGCCTGATTGCGGTAGGTGTTGTTGACGATCCCCGCTTTGTAGGCACGCTGCCAGGGCGTGCTGCGACGCAGGTCGCTGGGGCGCTCCACCAGGCGAATGATCTTGAAGTAGGGGCGGGCGAGAATGCCGCGCTCGATCAGATCCTTCTCGCTGACTTTGATGGCCACCGGACCCGAAACGGCCATCAGGCGCATGTTGTCTTCTTCGTCATCGCGCATGAACGGGGTCGCCGTCAGCGCCAGGCGGTAGTGGGCGTTTGTGCAGTTGTTGAGGATCTCAAAATAGCTGTCGCCGCCGGCCTCGTGCGCCTCCTCAAGGATCACCAACTCGAACATTGAAAGCAGCTTGCGTGTTTTCGCCTGCACCTCTGCGTGCGCCGCGCGCTGGGCTGCGGTGGACGAGGCAGGGTCGAGATCCTTCAGCCTGGCCATCAGGGTCTGCACCATCCCCACGTTCATGCCGCGGCGAGGCGCCCACTCTCCGTCACCCAGAACCCCGCACTTCAGACCCAGATCGGCCTCAAAGGCATCCTTCATCTGGTGCATCAGGATCGACCTGGTCGTCAGAAACAGCGTCATTCTGCCGATGCGCGAGAACGCCAGCTTGGCAATTCGACTCTTGCCGCCGCCGGTTGCTACTTGAGCAATGATCTTGCCGTGCGAGACCAGCTTATCGACGACCTTGTCCTGGTAGTCGTAGCGCGGGTCAGGCGGGAAGGCGTCCACCACCGGCCGCTCTGGTCCAAGCGGCTCAGGGAAGGGTTTGCGCGCAATGCCTGGGCGCTTTCCGAGACGAACAAGGTGGGAATAGACCAGCGATACAAAGCCAGCGGGGAACCTGTCTTGCGCCCATTCGTAAAAGGTTGAGCGGCCGTTCCACTTGCCAGTCTTGAACAGCTCGGACATTTCACAGCCAGCCACCTTGTAGGACAGCAGCTTCTGCACCTCAAGGCGGGTTGCTCTATCGGCGCCGATCAGGCGGGCGGTTGTGGCGTTGTGGGCGATTACGAGTTGGGACATGGCTTTGATTGGGGGTTCCGTTTGCGTTAATATCAGTCAGCACTGACTAATTCTAAATTAGCGATGGACAAGATAAAACAGCTTTCGGTCAACCCGAACACGTTGACACCAAACCCCTGGAATACGAACCACTGCACGCCGGATGCTGAGCAGAAAATACGCAATTCCATTAAACGCTTCGGGCTATTCAAGCCGATCATCGTCCGCGAGCTGGCCGACGGGACTCTGCAGATACTTGGTGGCGAACATCGCTGGCGGGCAGCGCTGGATTTAGGCCTGGTGGAAGTCCCAATCATCAACCTCGGGAGGATCCACGACCGCAGGGCCAAGGAGATCGGCCTGGTCGATAACGGCCGCTATGGCGAAGACAACATGACCGAGCTGGCGCTCCTGCTGAAAGAGCTGGGTGCCGATGAGGTTGCGGAGTTCATGCCATACACCGATGCAGACCTGACAGCCATCTTCTCCACCGAAACGATCAACCTGGACGACCTGCTGCTGCCCGACGAGACGCCGGAAGACCCAGAGATCCCTGAGCCATCGGCGGCGCCGGCGCAGACCCATCAGCTTCTGCGCTTCAAGGTTCCGTTCGACGATGCCGACCGCATCACAGCCATCATTGAGAAGGTGATGCGTGACCAGGGCTACACCGACGAGGACTCGCTCTCCAATGCCGGCAATGCCCTGGTTCACCTGCTGCTGGGGGCTGCATGAATCACTCCGCCTTTGACATCGAAGAACTTGAGCTGCAGGACGAAGCACCGCTTCCGCAGGCCTTGACCGACCCATTCAACAACGACGACGACCCGATGTCCGCCTTTAGCCTGGGGCTGCTTTCGGACATATACCTGACCGAGTAACTGCCCCGGAATTATAACGACCATCAACTGAATTGAAGTGAATTCATATCATATCAATTCATTTCAATTCAATTGGATTGAAACCACATGAAATACAAAGACATGGATAAGCAGGAAACCATGCTCCTTGATGTTGAAAAGCTCATTCCTTATGAGAAAAACGTCAAGAAGCACCCCGCAGAAAAGGTAAAGAAACTCGCCGAGTCGATCAAGAAATTTGGTTGGCGCGGCAACCCGATAATTATCGACCAAAACTTCGTCATTCTCGCGGGGCACGGCCGACGCCTGGCCGCGATTGAGCTTGGCTTGAAGCAGGTGCCGGTTGTCCAGGTGACGATGACGGAGGACGAGGCGCGCGCCTTCCGTCTGGCCGATAACCGCGTTGCGGTTGGCGACTACGACCAAATGCTTCTGCGCGAGGAGGTGATCGGCATCGAGGAGCTGCTCGGCGACATCTTCGACGACAAGGAACTGGAATTCACGCTGGCGGACTTGGGCGAGGTCAACCTCGACGTCTTCGTGGACGAGCGCCTGAATGACGTCGTGGACGAGCAGCGCAACGACATCGCCCGCCAGGTCAGCGAGGCGGCGGACAAAGAGGTGCCGATCACCCGCGCGCTGGGCTTTAGCAAGATCAAGGCAGGCGATATGCAGGCCGTCAACAAGTTCATTGCCGCGGCCATTCAGGCGACCGGCATCACAGACCCTGACCGCGCCTTCGTTGCGTTCGTGAAAGAGGTAACTGCATGACCACCCAATTCAACTTTGGCAAGGCACTTGATCTGCTCAAGTCTGGCCTGCGCGTCACTCGCGCCGGCTGGAACGGGAAGGGCTTGAGCGTGGCGCTGCAAGCCCCGGACGCGCACAGCAAGATGACTCGCCCTTATTTCTACCTGATCACCCCAGCGGCCAGCACTCGGCAATTTGGCGTCGCCGGCGAGACGCAGCAGTGTGTTCCCTGGCTGCCAAGCCAAACAGACCTGCTGGCAGATGATTGGGAGCTGGTCGAATGAGCGAGCTGATGAACCTGAAAATCGACGAGCGGTTCCTGACCCGCGTTTACCGCAGCGAGCGCGTGGTTGAGATTGCCGAGGCCTTCGGCATCGGCCTGGACGAGAAGGAGTTCGTCGTTTACGACGGCCTGGATCTGCCCGTCAAGAAGGGCGATGTGATCTACATCACAGGCCAGTCCGGCGGCGGAAAATCCGTGCTGCTGCGCAACTTGGCCAAGCAGTTTTCGGCCATGCCAGGCGAGCGCGTGGTGAATCTGGACCAGATCGAACTGGACGACTCCGCTGCCCTGATCGACCTGATCGGGAGCGATACCACTGACGCCCTTCGTCTGCTCAACGCGGTGGGCATCACAGACGCCTTTGTGTATCTGCGCAAGCCATCTGAGCTGTCTGATGGTCAGCGCTACCGTTTTCGCATGGCGAAGGCCATCGAGACCGGCGCGACCGTGTGGTGCTGCGACGAGTTCCTGGCCATCCTCGACCGCACCAGCGCCAAGATCATCGCCTACTCGCTGCAGAAGGTTGCGCGCCGGCATGGCGCCACGCTGATTGTGGCGACCACCCACACCGACCTGACGCGAGACCTCGGCCCCGACCTGGTGGTGAATAAGCGGTTCCGCGAAAAGGTGCTGGTGGAGCGCATCGAAGAGGCTGCCGCCAGGTGTGCCGAGCGCACCGTGACGCGGGAAGAGCTGCAGAGCTGGATTGGGGAGTTCACGCCGTGACCGACGTAACCGAGGTTTACCGCCCGGCGCGCGATCTGGGCCACAAGCCGGACATCCTGAAGCACATCTATGTCGAGGCCGGCTCCAACGAGGACTGGAAGGCGCTCTGTGAGCTGCACTACAAGGGCCACAATGTCGCCGCCGGCACGCGCTACATGCGCGCCGTCTACGACGACGGCTGCGACCGCATCCTGGTTGGCGTCATGGCGTTTGGCATGCCTCGGCCGCTCGACTCCGGCCGCAACGAAGTCTTCCCGCGGCTGAAGCCAAACGTAAACGGCATCGACAACCGCGCTATCAATCAGCAGCGGATGGCATGGATCAACCAGAACATCACCTGGAACAACCGGACGGTCCTGGACACCATGTTTCGCGGCTGCGGACTCGCCTACCGCTTCAAGAACCTGGCATATCGCATGGTGCAGAACCGGGGAAAAAATTTCCGCTATGTCGAGTCGCGCAGCTCGATGAGCCGGTTCAATCCGTTCAGCCTGAAGGCGGGTATGCACTTTGTGAAGCCGAAGGCCGCGGCCGCACTGCAGACCGGCATTCAGTTCTTCTCCTCGATACTGACCGCACCGGGCTATGACTACGTGGCGATCATGGAGGAGCTGGCGGCTATGCCGGAGTTCCAGCGCGAATACACGCTGCGGAAGATCCGTGAGTTCTACTACAAGAACTCGGCGCAGGAAAAGTCTGGCGACAAGATGCATATCGGGATGTCCCGCGTGAATGCGATGGAGACCTCATACCTCATCAAGCAGACCCAGCAGATCGTTTTTGGCGCCACGATCTACGCGATCTTCGTGAACCCGGATTGGGGCCGTCAGCACGAGCTGCCGCGGCGTATCCCTGTGCTTGCGTTCGACCTGCAGGGGCCAAACCAGCCCCTCCGCACCGATCTGCTGCACACGCTCGACAACTTCGCGCGCATCAATCAGGAGGGCTATTTTTAGCGGTCCAAATGATCAAGGTGAGGTCAGCTTCATCAGGGCGCCCGCGGACGGCTCTACGGTCGCTGCAAGCGCCCAAAATCACGCTTCGCGGGCGAGTCGGGCGCATCACCTGCGCATTTGAATGAAAAATGAAAGGCGGGCGGGGCAACCCGCCCGAGCAAAGGATGAAAATTGAAGCGTTTGAGCGGGCGCGCGCCCGCGACCTGACGGTAACTGCGGATCAGCGCATGGTGATGGGCCTTTTCTTTGACGCCGGCCGGCACCCCATAACCATGACCGCATCCCAGGTGGCGACGGCCCTCGGCCGGAGCCGTCAGGCAGTCCGGTTCTCTCTCAAGAGACTGGAGGCGGCGGGGGTTCTTTTCCGCGACAGGGAGGTGGGGAGTAGGGAGGACAGGTTCACTCCCACCGAGAAGGCAAAAGACATTCTCTTTGGCTTCCGCGGCAGAGAGTCTATCCGGGAGAATCCTATGACGGAGGAGATATTAAGAATTCTTGAGACGTAATAAGCCTCTGAGGAAATTAAATTTAGAATTAAAAAATCTAAATTTAATTTTTAAAAGAAAAATCTTTAATCTTAAAGATTAGAATTTAAATTTTAATATTAAAAAATATATTGTTTATATTTAATTTTTTAAAATTAAGTTTATTTCTTGAAACCCATTATACAGCGAAGAATACCGCGGGAATTCATGGATGTCAAGAAGTAAATCAGTCATAACTGACATCAAGTTGAAGGCCGCGGAAGTCCTCCCCGCACCCTAAAAATCATCGTATCAACCCCTCCCTCAACCTCCGTTTCTCGCCCCGGAAATTGCCCTCCAATGCACGATCATACCTTGCTTTGCGGTAGGGTAGCCCGTTCGGGCTAGGCTTGTTTGCAGGGGCTTACAGGGGTGGATCTCATGGACGAGCTTGCGAAGGTTTGCTCGATGCGTAAAAATCAGTCACTACTGATTGACATGCAAGGAACGCGCTGATATTTTAGCGTCTGCCAGTGGCGAGAAACGGAACCCACGGTGGGCGCCTTAGTGCGCCCCTTTTTTTTGGATCAAAATGACCGAAGCCAAAAAGATAGAAGCCGCGGGCGACTCCAAGCCCAAGAAGCCGAAACCTCGCGCCGGCCGCTGGATGACGCCGGCGGAAAAAGCTGAGTGCGTCGCTCTTTGGGAATCCGGCGAAGTCACCCTGGATGACCTGACCAGAAAATTTGGCAGAACGCCTGAAACGATCAGCAAGGTGCTGAGTGATGCCGGCGCGGTAAAGGGCCGCACGGCAAAAGAGGCCGCCGAGAAGGTTCGATCTGCAGTTGAGTCCTCCATCATCGACGACGCCGCCAAAATCGCCAACCGCATCAGGGAGACCAAGGAGGAGCATTACAGCCTGGCGCGCGCGATCACCGGGCTAGTCAAGAAGGAGATCATCGACGTCTCGCGCGCGGGCGGGGAGATCGGCAACAGGCTGGGCGCATTCAAAGCGCTTGAGGCCGCAATGAAGGTGCTGAAAACCGCCCGAGAGGAGCGCTTTGCTGTGCTTGGCATTCTCAATGGCGAGGACGTGGACGTCGAGTCCCTGCCGGATCTGATTGTCCAGGAGCTGTCTGCAGAGGATGTTGCGACCCTGCGCGCTATGGATACCGACTCGGGAATGGATGAAGACGGCGCGCCAATCGAAGAGTTGCCGGGAGGCATCGACATCGAAGAGGAGGACGAGTGAGCGACTCCCTCTCCCGCCACCCATCCGCCCGATTTGCCCCCACGCCTGGCAAGCTGTTCATGCACAAGGGCCAGAAAGAGGTCTTCTCCGATGATCACCGTTTCCGCGTGGTCGTCGCCGGCCGGCGCTGGGGCAAGTCCCAGATCTCCAAGATCCTGATCATGAAGTATGCGGCGGTAAAGAACCGTCTGATCTGGTATGTGGCGCCGTCCTACCGCATGTCCAAACAGATCATGTGGCCGGAGCTGCTCGCCAGCATCCCCAAGAAGTGGATCAAGAAGGTCAATGAGACGAACCTCAGCATCAAGCTGGTAAACGGCACCCTGATTGAGCTGAAAGGCGCCGATAACCCAGACTCTTTGCGGGGTGTGGGCATTCACTTTCTGGTCATGGATGAGGTGCAGGACATCACCCCGGACGCCTGGATCAAGGTTCTGCGCCCGACGCTCGCCTCGACCGGCGGTCACGCGCTATTCATCGGCTCGCCCAAGGCATACAACTTCCTCTACGACCTCTACATGCTTGGCCAACGTGGCGAAACCTACATCAACGCCAAGGGCCGCCGTGTGCGGAATCAGTGGAAGTCGTGGCAGTTCCCGACGATTACATCGCCATTCATTCCGGCATCCGAGATCGAGTCGGCCAGAGCCGACATGGACGAAAAGTCGTTCAACCAGGAATTCATGGCCAGCTTCGAGTCGATGTCGGGCCGCGTCTACCACGCCTTCGACCGGAAGACGCACGTCGGCACGTTCCCGTTCAATCCGGCGTTGCCGATCTGGATCGGACAGGACTTCAACATCGATCCTATGTCAGCCGTTGTGATGCAGCCGCAGCCGAGCGGGGAGGTGTGGATTGTGGATGAGATCGTCTTACCAAGCTCAAACACGAGCGAGGCGGCGGACGAGATCGAACGCCGCTACTGGCGCTATATCGACAACATCACGCTCTACCCAGACCCGGCCGGCGCCCACCGCCAGCACGGCCGCGGCGAGTCTGACCTGGACATCATGCGCGAGAAGGGGCTGAAGCGTCAGAAGTTCCGTCGCAAGCATCCGCCCGTCGCTGACCGGGTCAACGCAGTCAACAAGATGTTCAAGGCGGCCGACGGCAGTATCCGCCTGCGCGTTGATGAGCGGTGCAAGGAGACCATCACCTCGCTTGAGCAGACCCAATACAAAGAGGGCAGCCGGGATGTAGACAAGGCGGCCTCCGTCGAGCACAGCGCCGACGCTCTGGGCTACTGCATCGAGTATGAATTCCCCAGCCGTGCCTTCACGCCTATGGGCATTTCTCTGTGATTTGAAAAATCAGTCATTACTGACTAGAATCTAGCACTATGGACAAAGAGACCATCGCCACCATCGGCATCACCACACTTTCCGCCGGATCTGGAATAACCGATTCGACCGGCGGGCTGTCGCGCCTGCTGGCCAGGCGTCACCCGGAGTATGACCGGCAGAAAGCCCACTGGAAGTTTCTGGAGTCCTGCTACGAGGGTGGCCGCGGCTGGTTCAAAGACAATGTCTTCCGGTATGTGAAGGAGGGTGAGAAAGAGTTTGAGGCGCGTCTGATGCGCGCCTATCGCTTCAACCACACCCGCGAAGTCGTCGATCTGGTGAACAAATACCTCTTCCGCAAAGAGGTGCTTCGGTCCAAGGAAGTGCCGGATGTGCTGCAGAAATTCTGGGAGCGCGCCACGCGGAAGGGGGAGAGCATCGACGAGTTCATGCGATTGGTCAGCCTTCGCACCTCAACCGTCGGCCGCGTAGCGGTTGTGATTGATTCTGCCGCGCGCGGCGGAATGGTCACGGCCGCCGAAGCCAAGGCTGCCGGCAGTCAGATTTACGCTTACATCGTGCAGCCGCAGCATGTGCTCGACTACTCATACGACGAGTTTGGCGTGCTGCGATGGGTGCTGATCGAGGAGCACGTCCGCGACGACGAAGACCCATTCGGCTCGAATGGCGAGATCCGCGCGCAGTATCGCCTTTGGACCAGGAATAGCTGGACCTTGGTTAAGACCAGGAAGGGGGCGGGCAAGCAGCTTCAGCCTTATACCGCCGGCGCCGGCGACCACGACCTCGGCGTTGTCCCGGTTGTCCTCGTTGACCATAGCGCCGGCGGCGAAAAGTGGCACGCACGCTCGTTGATCGACGACATCGCCTACCTCGACCGCGCAGTGGCCAACTACCTGTCGAACCTGGACGCCATTATCCAGGACCAGACCTTCAGCCAATTGGCGATGCCCGCCCAAGGCGTGCTGCCCGGCTCTGACGCCTACAAGCAGCTCGTCGAAATGGGCACGTCCCGAATTTTCCTTTACGACGGCACCGATGGCGCCCAACCGTTCTACCTGTCGCCGGACGTCAAGCAGGCGCAGCTGATCGTCGAGGTGGTCAACAAGATCATCTCGGAGATCTACCACTGCGTCGGCATGGCGGGCGAGCGCACCAAACAGGACAACGCCGTCGGTATCGACAACAGCTCCGGCGTGGCCAAGGCATACGACTTCGAGCGAGTGAATGCTCTGTTGGCGTCCAAGGCCGACGCGCTGGAGGTGGCGGAAACCCAGATTGCTCAAATCGTCTGTCTCTGGGGCGGCGAAGAGATCGATCTGGCGCATGACGCCATCAGCTACCCCGATGACTTCGACACGCGCGGCCTGGCTGACGAGCTGGACCTGGCGGCGAAGCTGCAGCTGATCTCGGCACCGGACATCGTCCGACGCGAGCAGATGGGCATGCTGGTGGAAAAGCTGTTCCCGCAGCTGAAGAGTGACCTGCGCAAGCGCATGAAGGTCGAGTTGAATGCCTGGCCGGTTGATCCGATCCAGGCAGCCATCGAGGCCGCTGCTGGCCCGACCCCGCCCCAGAAGGGGAAGGGCGACGCGCAAGACAAGGGATTGGGCAAGCGTCCAAGAGACTCCAGGCAGGGTCAAGTGACAAGCGAGACCCCGCAGTAAAGCTGGCACGCAAGAGAGCGCGCGCTAAGCAGCGTATCAACCGATATCAAATCAATTGAAATGGGTTGATACGAAATCAAACTATGTCAAGAGACTGACAGAAAGGCAATTCGATGAAATTTCGCAACGTATGGCTTCGTTACCACAGCCCGGAAAATGGCGGCGAGGGTGGTTCTGCCGGCGGTTCTGGCGCTGGCGCTTCTGCTAATGCAGACGCTGGCGATGGTGACGGTGGTAACGGCGGTCCTGGTGCTGAGGGTGGCGCAGATGCCGGCGACAACGCTGGCGGCAAGGCGGAAGGCGGCGAGGGCGGCAAGAAATCGAGCATGACCGATGCCGAAGCTAAGCTGCTGCGCGAAGTCATGCAGCACAAGGAGAAGGAGCGCCGCCTGGCTGCCGAGCTGGCCGATCTGAAGTCGAAGATTGGCGACGTAGATCTCGAACAGGCGCGAACCCTACTGCAGCAAAAGCGCGACGAAGAGGAGCGCCTGCTGGCCGAGCGTGGCGAATGGGAAGCCCTGAAGAAGCAGATGGCCGAACGACATCAAACCGAGCTGGCTGCGGTGCAGTCTCAACTGGCCGAGGCAAACGCCTCGATCGGCAAGCTGCACAGCCACATCGAAGATCTGTCGGTTGGCTCGTCCTTCACGACTTCCGAATTCATCAAGAACGAGCTGGTGCTGACCCCGGCGAAGGCCCGCGTCATTTACGGCGCCCACTTTGATGTGGTGGACGGCAAGGTTGTTGCCTTTGACAAACCGCGCGGCGCAGGCGAGCGCGCCCCGCTGGTGAACGCCTCTGGCGAACACTTGGGTTTTGACGAGGCCCTGCGCCAGCTGGTGGAAAAAGACAGCGAGCGAGACCACTTGCTGCGCGCCAAGGTGAAGCCTGGCGCCGGCAGCGGCACCGCCGCAAGCGCCTCCGCGGCGCAAAGTGAGCCGCCGAAGCATGGCCTGAAACGCATCCAGGCGGGCCTGGCCAAGCTCGGCAAATAACTACGCTCAGTTCGGCACGAATTTGAGCGGGTGGCGGTTTTGTGATATATAAAATCAGTCACTACTGACTTATTACAAGCCGCCAATTGACTAGCAAAGGAAAAGTCACGATATGCCATTGCTGCGCGAAGTAGCTGAAACCCTGACCAACAACGATCTGGTTGCCGGCATCGTTGAAGAGATCATCGAACGCGATGATATGTTTGCGATCCTGCCGTTCGTTCATACCGAGGGCAAGGCTTACGTCTACAACCGCGAGAAGACCCTGGCGGAAGGCGTGTTCCTGGACCCGAACGAGGCGATCCCGGAATCCGGCTCTGACTTCGACGAAGTCACTGCCAAGCTGAAGATCTTGGCTGGCGACGTGGACGTCGATAAGTTCCTGATGGAAACCATGAGCGACGTGAACAGCCAGCTGGGCCTGCAGTTGGCTGCCAAGGCGAAAGGTATGGCGCGCCAGTTCCACCGCACCCTGGCGATGGGCGATAGCTCGAAGAACCGCAAGGAATTCGACGGCCTGGCGTCCCTGACCCCGGCCGCTCAAACCCTGGTTGCCGGCAAAGACGGTGCGGCACTGACCTTGTCTATGCTGGACGAGCTGTGCGACGCCATTCCGAACGGCGCCGACGTTCTGGTAATGAGCCGCGGTGCTATCCGCGCATACCGCACTCTGCTGCGCGCCACCTACGGCACCGACGCAGTGATGCAGCAGCTGGAAAACTTCGGCCGCCCGATGCTGACGCACAACGGCATCCCGATCCTGATGAACGAGTTCTTGCCGAAGAACGAAGTGCAGGGCGCAAGCTCTGCCACCGGCTCCATCTACGCCGTTCGCCTGAACGAAGTGGATGGCCTGCATGGCATCTACGGCGGCTCCAACGCCGGCTTCAGCGTGGAGGACATCGGCACCGTCCAAAACAAGGACGCCCAACGCTTCCGCATGAAGTGGTATGTCGGCACCGCCCTGAAGTCCACCAAGTCGCTGGCACGTCTGAAAGGCGTGACCACGGTTTAAGCCGAAACATCAGTCATTAATGACTGTTTAAGAGGGGCGCGGGGGAGACCCCAGCCCCTTTTTCATTCAAGGAAGAAAACATGCAGAAGGTAAGACTGACCCAAGATGGCTATGCGGACTTCACCGGCATGATGGGCTGCCATGAATTCGTGAATGGCCTGAGCGTCAAGGAGCTGCGAGAGCGCGACGCCCGCTTTATTGGCGCATCCATTCAGTGCGTCTACGAGGACGGCAGCTCGGTAAACCCGGCTGAGCGTTTCAGCCTGTCGTTTAACCTGACGCCGGAAGAGGCTGGCAAGGTTGCCGATGAGCGCGCCGCCGAAAATATGGAGGCCGCCGGCGTCACGCGCACGCTGGGCAGTTACACCCGAGAGGGACTCGAAGCAGTCGCCGACAAGCAGGGCATCAAGGGGCTGCGTGAGATCGGGAATGCGATGGGCGTAAAGGCGACAAGCGTAGCTGAGCTGATCGACGGCATCCTGAAGGCGCAGGTGTAAAAATGCAGACCTTCGTTGCGGGTCAGCCCGTCGAAATCACCGTTCCACTGCTGGACAGCCTGGGCAATGTGCTGACTCCCACGAAGGCTGTCGTGACCATCAGGGGCGACTTTGGCGACGCGCTTGAAGTCATTGAGCCGGAGCTGGCCAGCCCCCTCTCGTTCAAGCCGGGCGCCGCGAGCGCACTGCCGGAAGACAGGTTGATCGCCGCGCGCCAGGCTGAGGTGCTGATTAGCTACCTGGACATTGCCACAAGCATGCCGCAGGAGAAGCTCTTCACCGTCGAGTGGGTGCTTCGTCGCGGCCTTGAGCCAGGTCGCAATAGCGTGCTGTCGCTGCATGCCGCAAATGCCCTTTCGCTCAGCATGCAGCTGGATGGCTGGAGCGCAGCGGACGACGCGCGCAAGACCCCAGCTCTTCTTGAGGCCTGGCGCCGAATGAGGCAGCTGACCTTCGACCTGTCCGGCTATCAGGACGACAGGGGAGAAGTGGATCAGAGCGGCCCATTCACCCTGGACGACCCGACGCGCCCACTGCATACGCTGCCCAGCCGGTTCATTGACGCGCTGTCCGTCGCCCAGCTTCTTGAGGCCGACACCATCCTTGGCGGCGAACCCCTGCAAGACAAGCGCCTTGGCGGGCTGATGTCGGAAACCACCGGCGAATCGTCGATGATGTTCCGCCCTGGAAAACCGCTTGAAATGCCTGTGTCCCGTCGCACGCTTGGCGCGCTGCGGTCATTCATCGTTGTCAGCACGTTGAGAATTGGCCGTGCTTAGCTACGACCAATTCGCCGATTCGGTCCTGGCCGCCTTCCAGGCGTTCCGGGCTGACCTTGTGGCGGCTCATGGCGCGCTGTTCGTCTCGCCAGATGGGAAGGCCCTGCTTGTCGCGCGCGAGCGGGCAGATGCGGCGTTCGCCGACTTCGTCGCCCGCGTGAGGGCAGCAACCGGCGAAATCGCCGACAACGCCGCGCGGACGAGGATGGCCGCGGCCCTTGTCGGGATTGCCGGCCAAGCTCGCAGCGACGCCAGGCGAAGCGCCGGAGCCTCCCTTATAGGCATGAGGGAGATTGGGGCGGCCTACACCGACCGACTCGGACGGATCTGGGAGGCCGACCGTTACGTCAGGACGGTCGCCCGGCGGGCTGCCGTAGAGGACGAGGTGGCTAGGGCCGCAGCTCAGTCGAGGAGGGCTGTCGCGCGCTATCCCGACCCCACACACCGCAACGAGGGGCTTGTGATCGACCTGGCAAGCGTCGAACAGGTGCGCCAAGTCATGCACCCGAACACTAACGCGAGGCTTCATGTTCTTCCCTAAAAACACCTGCAAGATAACTCGCCTGACGCAAGAGCGCGATCTGTTCGGCAAGAGCAAGGGCGTTGAGAAGAGCTGGGAGGCAAAGTGCTCAGTCGTCCGCCTTCTGGACGGCGTCGGCAAATCAACCGTAAGGGCGGATAGCTCCGGCAGTCGGGGGTTCGCAGAAGAGGAAACCTTGGTTGGCAGACTGCTTCTGCTGCCGCAGGCCGATGTCCAGAACGAAGACATCATCGAGGTAGTCGGTCGGCGCATGCGCGTCGCCTGTGTATTCCCAAGGTTTGACGTCATGGGGAAATTGGATCACCTACAAGTGGACTGTGTGGCATGGGCATCAAAGTTGACGGCGACTTCAACGCGCTGATCGTCGGCCTGACCCAAGAGGGGCAGCGCGTAATGAAAAATGCCTCCCGTCGCATGGCGCAAGAGGCAGAGCGAATTCGCACGCTGGCGATCGATTACGCGCCGGTAGACACGCATGGTATTGAGGAGTCGATCAAGATCGAGCGCTACCAGGCGCCCACGTTCGGCTCGCGCGTCGAGTTCTACGTTTATGTGGACGGCGGGCATATCGCGGCGGACGGAACGCCGGTGGGCGAATACGCCTACTACCAGCATGAGGGGCTTGTGCGGATGAAGGGCGGTGGCTGGGGCTATAACTGGCACCCTGGACCCGCCACCCTCGAAAAGATGGCCTCGCTCGGCGTATTTTGCGGCCCGAAATTCTTGGAGAGGGCGGCAGACGAGCGCGAAAGCGAGATAGAAGAGTCAATTTTCAACGCGATCAAGGATTCATGATGATCTATTCCAGCATCGACCTGCTGTTTCGGACGATTGCGGAGCGGCTGGAGCAACAAGGAGTCGGCAGGGTTGGTGTAGATGTCTTTGCCCTTCACATGCCAGAGGGCGCAGTGCGTGGCGTTCTGCTTCGGAGCAACTTCAATCCGTCGAAAATCGACTATGAGCTGCCCGGATACCGCGAGGCCAAAGTCGTGGCTGTGTGTCGGGGAGAGAGCTACCCCGATGTCTACGAGCTGGCCGACCAAGTGTGCCGAGCGCTGCACCTTGAGAACCAGCGTCTTGGCCGCCTGCACTTCAATCACCTACGGCCGGACACCGAGCCAAATGCCTACCCGACTCAGGCATCTGGACTCTATGAGGCGCTTGTGACCCTCAGCGCCAATTATGTTATATTATAATCAGTCATTACTGACTAATCCTTGCAAGGAGAATGCATTGCCTGATACCAAAAACGTGAAGATCGGCGTTTGCCAGGTTATCTATGACGGCGTTGACCTTGGCTATACCAAGGGCGGCGTTGAAGTGTCCGTCACCACCGAGACCCACAAGGTCCAAGTTGACCAGTTCGGCAAATCGACCATCAACGAGCTGGTGATGGGCCGCGAGGTGAAAGCGAAATGCCCGCTGGCGGAGACCACCATCGACAACCTCGTTCGCATCATGCCGGGCGCCACAAAGGTCGGCACGCCTGGTAAGCCTCAAACCACCACAGTCGCCATCACTGACGGCAAGGTGGTGGGCCGCATTGTGATCAACGGTCGCGTTTACGAGCAGCAGCCCGACGCCACCCCGACCGCCGGCGAAATGTGCCTGGGCCTGGTTGCCCAGATCAATGCCGATGCCACGGCGGCCGTCACCGCCTCGACAACCGCCGACGATAAGGCGGCGACCGCTTCCGTTGTGCTGACTGGAAAAGCGAACGTGCCTTTTGAAGTATCTGCTTCGAGTGGCACCGTTACCAAGACCCAGACCAGCGCCCCGGACGACTTCCGTGTCGATGTGACCTCCGGTATCGGTCTGGACCTGCTGACTACCGCGCGCGAGCTACGACTGCACCCTGTTGGCAAGGCAAAGTCCGACACCTCCGAGGACTTCGTCATCCCGCTGGCAGCCACCGGCGGCGCGTTGCAGTTCGCCTATAAGCTGGAAGAAGAGCGGATCTATCAAGTCGAATTCTCCGGCTACCCGCACCCGTCTACCGGCCGTCTGTTTTACATCGGCAATGCCGGCGCCATCGGCAACGCCTCTTAACCTATAAAAACAGTCATTGATGACTTAAGCAAGGGCGGCGACCACGCCGCCCTGCAAGGACCGAAACCATGACCAAGATTTTGAACCTGGACGCCTTCGCAAAAATCGACCGTAAAGTCTCCCTGTTTGGCCGCGAGTATGACGTGGCCGCGCAAACCGTCGGCGCATACGTGGAGGCCCAGAGCATCAGCCAGAAGCTGGCCGAGGCCTCCGACAGCGAGCAGGTCGAAATGCACCTTCGCTTGCTGGAAACCCGCATTGTGGGCATCGAGCGCGCCACGCTTGAGCGTTTGACCTTCCCGCAAATCAGCGCCCTGACTCAGTTCGTGAACGGCATTGACGATCCCGTCCTGCCGGACGACGCAGAACTCGAAAAAAAAGACCAGGGCGTGAGCTGATTACCGAACTCGACTTCGGCTATGCCGTTTGTCGAGTCATGACGTTTTATTCGATGCCCTACACGGAGGTCATGCGCCTCCCCGTGAGGGCATTTTGGTTTATGTCCGGCCAAATCTCACGCATCTCCGCCGAGCGGGATATGCGGTCACTGCAGATAGCCATCGCCGCCCAAAGTGGCGAGGCCGCCCAGAAGCTCATCGAGACGCTTGAGAAGGAATATGGCGAGCCGCCGGTCAAGTTTGATCAGGCGCAGCTGGCACTCAATGAGCAGCCCGATCAGGAAGGTCTGGCATTCCTGAAGACCATCGCATGAGGAAGTGAATGGCATCCCCTAAGACCATCCGTGTCAACCTGACCCTTAACGACGAAGGCTTCACCACCAAGGTCACAGAGGCCAACGGAAAAATCACCGAGCTGAACAAGACCTTCAAGGGTGCGGCCAAGGCTGCCGAAAGCATGGAGTCGAATCTCAAGCAGATTCGTGACGCCAGCAAGGCTGCCAACTCCGCACTCAGCAGCGCGTCAAAGACGTTCCTGGGGGTTAAGTCGTCGATGTCTGCTCTGGGCGAAACCGCCCGCGGCATGCGCAAAGACTTGAACAGCATCGCCACCAACACCGACGCGGTGGTGGGCAAGTTCCGCGGTCTTAGCGGCTCGGCGTCCGGCTTGTCGAAAGCCTTCAAGAGCGTTGCGGCCCAAACCGTCAGTGCGGCGAATAATTTCGCCCGGATGGATGCGGCCACCATCCGGGCCGTCCAGCGCGTTCGTGAGGTTGGCCAGGCCGCAAGACTGACCGCCGGCGACCTGCGCGCCATGCAAGCGAGCGTGACGAACCTCAGCAACAACACTTCGCGGATTGATGCCAGCGTGGCGCGCGCGAACAAGGCGATCGCCGAATTCGCCAGTCAGTTGAAGCAGCTCAATAGAGCGACCTCGCAAGCCTCTATTGGCCAGGCATCCATGCAGCAGATGGTCATCAAAACCGGCGGGGGCTTTCACAGCTGGGTGACGAGCATTGGCTTGGCCAAGCACGCGCTGCTGAACCTCTACGATGTCTTCCTGCGCGCGCCGGTTGGGATCATCCAAACGAACGCCGAGCTTGAGCGCATGCAGAAGCTCTTCGAGGGCATGTCCACCGCGAAAACGCTCGATGCTCGCCGGAAGGAGGGCGAGAACACCAAGCGGTCGATCATGAATATGTCGCTTGAAATGCCGTTCGACGTGAAGACCCTCACCGACGCAGCGGTCAAGCTGAAGTCCGCAGGCATCGACCCCCTGAACGGATCGCTCAAGACGCTGGCGGACTCGGTAGCCTATTTCGGCGGCACGTCTGAACAGTTTAAGCGCGCGGCAGTGGCGATCCAGCAGATGGCCGGTAAGGGTGTGGTCTCTATGGAAGAGCTGCGCCAGCAGCTAGGGGAAGCCGTCCCAACTGCTATGCGAATGATGGCGGCCGGCATGGGCATGACCATGTCTGAGCTGAGCAACGCGGTGTCTAAGGGCACTGTCGAGGCGAAGACTGCCATCGCCAAAATGTTTGCCCAAATGCAGTTTGAAATGGGTGGCTCAGCCAAGAATATGATGGCGACCTGGAGCGGCATGTGGGAGGGCTTCAAGTCCCGCGTCGTGCTTTTTCAGGAGGAGATCGGCAAGAGCGGCTTCTTCAAGAGCGTTCAGGCGCAGCTGGCGGCCACGCTTGAGGCGTTTGATAACGGGAAGGTGAGAGGCATCGCGCAAAACATCGGCGACAGCCTCACGTCCATATTCCGCTTCATGCAAACCAACGTCGCCAATCTGTCACCGCTTCTGGCTGACCTGTCGAACGTCCTTCACCTGGCCGGCGCGGCTGCGAGCGTGGCTGGCGAGGGGCTGAGCTTATTGACGGCGGGCGTCGGCGGACTCAGCCAATACGTCCCGATCCTGTCGGCCGCTCTGTCATTGATGGTCGGTCGAATGGTGGCGTCCAAGGCCGCGGCAATCGGCCAGTCGTCAGCGTTTGGCGCACTGCGGGCGTCGATTGCCCAGGTGACTGCCAGCTACCACTCATACATGGGTGCCATGAACGCAGCCAACATAGCAGGCAACGCTACCAGCGGCCTGCAAATGGCGCTGCAGCGGGCGTTCGCCAGCACGGGCGCCGCTGTGACGGCGGTCGGCGTGGCAATCCGCGGTCTAGGCGCCGTTTTCACGGCTCTGGGTGGCTGGATCGGCCTGATCACTGCCGCGCTGACTCTGGGTATCTCCAAGTGGATGAGCTGGGGCCAGGCTGCTGAGGACGCTGCACGGCGCGCCGCGCAGGCCAAGCGTGGGTATGCAGATGCATGGCAGAGCAAGGATGAAGAAACGACCGCAAAGGGCAACCTGCAGGATGAGAAAGCCAATGTCGCGCGAACCACGCAGAACATCGCTCGACTGAAGCAAGAGCTTGCCGCCGAGAAGAGCCTTGAGCGCCAGAACATGCTGCGGGCACAACTCGCACAGCAGCAATCTGAGCAGGTCCGCTCGCTGAAGGCGGTCAAGGATCTAACCGACCAGATTCGACTTGCCGACCACGCAACCAAGACCCTGGAGGAAAACCAAGCACGCGCGGCATACGATCAGGAGATCAAGCGCATCCGCGACAAGCATCGCCTGGACGCCGACCTGGCGCGAAAGAATCTGGTTGAGGGGGACGCCTACAAAAAGATGTCGGCCGAAGCCCGCATGAAGGCAAATGCTGAGATTGCGCGCAAGCAAACCGAGGCTGAGATCCGCGACATTGAGGCATACGGCAAAACCCTCGGCTCCGGCAACCGTGTAGCTCAGCTGGCCGTGAATGACGCGGTGAAAGGCATCAGAGACGAGGCTACGCCGGCGATCAAAGCTCTTGAGGTGCCGAACGTCTTCACCGCCCCAAAAAAAGGAAAGAAAAAGCCCAAGCCTGGCATCCAGGACGACAAAGACTCGATGGTCTCCTTCATCGAGGGGGCCAAGGGTGACGCGAAGGCGGCCAGGGTTCAGCTTGAGAATCTGCTGAACGACGTAAAGGGGGTCGCCAGCCTGCGCGGCAAAGTGTCCGCCGAGCTGGAGCGCGACTTCCTTGAGGGGAAATACGACAAGGCGATCAACATCCGCGCCGGCCGCAAGGACAACGTCGCGTTGTCTGTTGAAGAGCGAGCCGCGGCCTTCAAAAAGTATGGCGCCGAGCTGGTGGATGCCAAGGTCAAGGCAGAGCAGGCCTCCCAGACCCTCAAGCTCTTCGAGAACGTCAACGATAAGCTGGCAGATGCCGAGCGTGACGCAAAAGAGGCACTGAGCGAGCTGAACGGCGCGTCGAAGGAGACTGGCGCCATCGAGAAAATGCGCTCGACGTTCATGGAGTCCGCGCGCGCAATTGGCATGACGGGCGAAAACCTCGACAAGCTGAAGACCCAACTGGAGAGCGTGGCCGCCGCGATGGCGCGGGCGGACCTGGCGCGAATCACCAAGGATCTGCGAAAGAAGAACGAGGAAACCGAGACCGACCGAATCCCGGACGCAGCAGCGCGCGCAAAGGCCAAGTATGACCGAGACGTAAAGCGAATCAATGACGAGGTAGGCGACCGCGTTGCAGAACTGCAAAGAGACGCGGCCAACGACCCGCAAAGCGCCACGCTCATCGCCGACGCCAAGGCTCAGGCCGAGCGCGCAATCGCCCTTCGGACCCAAGAGTATGCAACCGAAGCGGGGGGCGCCCTGGCCAAGCTGGCGCAAGACTGGCAAGACTACAGCGGCAATATGAGCCAAGCGACAGCCAGCTTCGCCTCCGGCGCGGCCGAGGGGCTGGCTGAACTCGCAGTGTCCGGCAAGGCCAACTTCGCAGACCTCGCTCAGTCACTCGTCAAGGACATCATCAGGATCAACCTGCAGCTGATGATCTCCAAGATGCTGATGTCGGCAATGGGTTGGGCGGCGCCGGGCGCTGGAGCCGGCGCGGGCGCAGCTGCGGCACCCGTCGCCAGCGCGCTGGGCAATGTGTTCAACGGCGGGCGGGTGCAAGCGTTTGCAAAGGGTGGGGCGTTCACCAACAGCATCGCCCAAGCCCCAACGCTCGCCCCAATGGCTTTGTTTGGCGAGGCCGGCCCCGAAGCAATCATGCCCCTGTCCAGAGACGGCAATGGCCGACTTGGCGTAACGGTGCATGGTGGCATGCCCGTCGAACAACAGCGGCCGTCGGTGGTGGTCAACGTGATCAACCAATCTGGAAATGAAGTAAATGCGGAGCACGGCCAGCCGCGGTTCGACGGCGAGAAGCTGATTCTCGACGTGGTGCTGAAGGGCATGACTCGCGCCGGCTCGTTCCGCGACTCGATGAGGAGCGCAATGGCATGATCTACGAATTCCCGAAACTTGCGGCCGGGCCAGACTCGCGGCAATACAGCGAAAAGATTGAAGACCCATCTATCAGAACGCAAATGGAGGGCGGCTACACCGTCACCAGGCCACGTTTTACGCGCCGGCCCCGTCGCAAATTTGCGGTCGCCTACACCTTCATCAACGCAGACGATAAAAAGCTGCTTGAGGGGTTCTGGAACACCGTCAGGGGCGGATCTGGAATGTTCTGGTGGTCGCTGCCATACAGCGACGAAAAGGCTGTATGTCGCTTCGGCGAAGGGGAGATCGACTTCCAGTATGTCGGCGCCGGCGGGAACCACCGTTGGGACGTCAAAATGGCGATCGAGGAGGTGTAGCGGCTCGCACTATTCAGTCATTACTGACTGTTATATCATCGAGCCATGAAAGAAATCTCGATTGCATCGGCCATTGAGAAGAGCAAGGTAGCGTCGGAAGCGGCCTACCTGCTCTTCGTCGAAATATTCGTGCCGGACAAGGCCACCGGCGAAATCATCGAAACGATCCGCATCGTCAACAACACAGACGATCTCACCTTCAATGGCGCGCGTTACTCAGCGCTGCAGTTCGACCTGGACGTGAAGCAGGAGGCGGGCGGCCTTCCTGCCATCACCCTATCCATCCGCGACCCCAAGGGCGTGATTCGCGCGTATATGGAGCAATACCAGGGCGGCGTGGATTTCACCGTGGCCATTCATGCGGCGTTCAGCAGCGCCCTGGACGCGCCGCCGGACACCTCCGAGTTCTTCATGGTGACGAGCGCGTCGGCGCCCTCATACGGCGCGGTCTTCGTCCTTGGTGCCGAAAATCCGCTCAGCCAGCCATTTCCGCGACGGCGCATGCGCCGAGATTACTGCGCTTGGCGCTATAAGGGTGCGGAATGCAAGTATCAGGGCGGCATGCCGACTTGCGATTACACCCTGAAAGGGCCGAATGGCTGCGCGGCCCACGGCAACACCATCAACTTTGGCGGCGCGCCAGGCATCAACAACTCCGGTATTCGATACAACTGACCATGATCCAGCACATAGACCTTCTCGGCACTCCATACCTGGAGAACGGCCGGGTGGGCGATGCCGGCATCGACTGCTATGGGCTGCTCATCGAAATGATGCGCAGGGCCGGCACCCCTATCCCAGACATCTACAACCCCGAAGGCGGGCAAACAGCTTGTGCGCGCGTGTTCGCCCAGAACCTCGACGCCTGGCACCCATGCGAACCAAAGGCTGGGTGCGCAGTGCTGATCCGCATCGGCAGGCACAACTCGCACTGCGGCTTTCTTCTTGACCCCTTCACCATGATCCACACATGGGAGGGTGCCGGCGGCGTGGTGGTGGAAAAACTGAATGCTTGGAGACAGAGAATTGTCGGATTCTACGAATTTGCAGGAACTCAGTAAGGACAGCATCAACCTGGTGCGGGTGCTGAACCCATTCCGCCCCAGCGAACACATCGTTGAGCGGCGGGAATGGCTGGAGCCGGCGCCGCTCTCGTCAATTATCCCGGCCATCGAGTGTGAGCACGTCTACTCGGTAAACGGCGGGGTGGTCGCGCCCGAAAACTACGGAGCGGTGATCGTGCATCCGGGCGACGTCGTTGTGTCCTGCCCCGTTCTTCGTGGCGGTGGCGGCGGTGGTAAATCCATTCTGAGAACTGTGGCGATGGTTGCCGTCGCCGTCGCCGCGGTTTACACCGGCCAGGTTTGGTTGGCCGGGGGTGGGTCGATGTTCGGCGCGGCAGTGGCGTCCAGCGTTGTCGCCATTGGCGGCTCTATGCTGGTCAACGCCATTCTCCCGCCTCCAGGTATGCCAAGTCTGGGTAGGCCTGATGGCCCAGACAGCCGGTCGGATTCGACCTATGGCGCAGACGGTGCGAAAAACGTCAGCGTGGAGGGTGCCATCGTGCCCGTCATCTATGGCGCCCATCGCACCGGGGGCAACTTGATCTCGTCCAGAACCGCAATGGACGGAGAGACGCAGTATCTCTACCTGCTTTTCGCCATGTCTGAAGGCGACGTCGCCGGCATTGACGACATCAAGCTGAACGACACCGAGCTGAGCCGCTTCAATAACGTCTGGGTTCAGACCAGGAACGGCTTCAATAACGAGCAGCCAATTGACTGGTTCAACGACAACGAACTGCTGGTCCAGAAGGGCCTGAAGCTGTCGAACGGCTTCTGGGCCTACCACACGACGGAAGGCGAAATCGACGCCTTCAAACTGAATATCGTGATGCCGGAGGGCATCTGGCGCATCGACAAGTCGAACGGCAACCGCTTGTCCCATTCTGTTGCGATGGAGGCTGAGTATCGGAAGGTTGGCACGTCCAACTGGTGCCGACTAGCCGGCAATGCATCGGCGGTCGTCAGCAAGCGCTCGGTCGTTCCGCACGAAGTTATCGAGGTGAGATACGAAGAGCGCAACAACTACTACAACAATCGAGGCGGCGGCTCGTATACCTCCACCACCATTTACAAAGTATTCAAGTCGTTTCGCTATGCCGATAACGGACAGATTGTCACGAACCCCGACGACCTGCGACAAATCCGGGCTATCGCATACGAGCTGGCCAAGCCCAAGCGTGGTCAGCTGCCAGGCTTCTGGGGGCTGGTTGCGTCAACCGGCGCGAGCATGCTGTATGACGGCAAGCCAATTCCAGGCTCAAAGCTCGGCCCTGGCGATTACCTATTTGCGGTCAGCGCCCCCGTCCAGGCTCCAAATTGGTTCAGCATGGGCGCGGTGGACATTGATGTTTACGACAGCGCCTTCAAGATTGAAGACTCGAAGCGGTCGCCCATAAGAAAGCAGTGGTCCAGCCCGCCTCTCGCCAAAGGGCGCTACGAGATTCGCATTCGCCGCACCGACGCGGATTCGGATAGCGATGTTGTTGGCGACACCATCATGCTGAACGAAGTGGCGGAGGTGATTGCCGACGACGTTGCGCACATCAACACCGCACTGCTCGCATTGAAGATCAAGATGGACGAGCAGATCAGCGGTCTCCCGCAAGTAAGCGCGGTTGTCGCCGGCAAGGTCGTGATGATCTACGACTACCGTTCTGGCCAGTGGCTGCGCCAATGGTCCAACAACCCCGCGTGGATCTTGCTGGACATGCTGACCAACCGCCGTTACGGCGCCTGCATGGGTTTGGACCGCGTAAACCTTGACTCATTCTCCGAGTGGGCAGAGCACTGCACATCCGAAAACCTGACTTTCGACGGCGTGATCAACGGCGGGATGAACCTGTGGGATGCCGCAAAGATGGTTCTGCGCTGCGGCCACGCCCAGCTAGTTCGGTCAGGCACTCGCTACACGATTGCCATCGAGCGCAAGCAAGACCCCATCATGGTCTTCAACGTAGGAAACATCATCAAGGACTCGTTCAGCGAAGAGTGGCTGCCGGTAAACGACCGGGCGAATGAGATCGAGCTGACCTACTACGACCGGGAGGACAACTACAAGCCGCGGACCATTCGCCTGATCGACGAGGCTGCAGCGCTGAAGGGGGAGCCTCAACGCACCTCGTCCCTGACCATGCCAGGCATCGTGACCCGAGAGCGTGCAATGCGCGAGGCGCGTTTGATGCTGAACATGAACAGGTTCTTGCGCCAGACCGTTACCTTCAGGGCCAGCATTGACGCCATCGCTTGCACCGTTGGCGACGTCGTCCTAGTTCAGCACGACCAGCCAGAATGGGGCGATGGCGGCCGGATGAAGCCCGGCTCGACACGGTCTGCCGTTAAGCTCGACCGGCCCGTCACCCTAGAAAGTGGCGCCGACTACAAGCTGCTGACGGTCATGCCGGCGGTCAAGATGGGCGAGGGGGTTGTCCTCAGCAAGACATCTACGAACGTCGTCATCCGCGGCAGTATGCCGGCCGGCGCAAACCGTCTCGTGGTGGCCGGCGGCGCCGACCTGCAGATCCGCTCAACTTACCGAGTTGACGGCGCAAGCTACGGCGTGGTGGTGGACTCGACTGACCGGGTCGGCGTCGGGGCGGCGGTTGTGCTCTGGTGCTCCGACATGATTGTTGAACGGCGCGTCTCTACGCGCGGGACCGATGTGGCCGACATCATGCTGAGCGAGCCGCTTCCGGCAGATCCCGATCCGTTCCTGACCTGGACGATTGGCAAGTATGGCCGACGCTACAAGCCATTCCGCATCACAGCCATCAGCGGCTCCGGCATGGAAGAGCGGACAATCTCGGCAATCGAATATAACGAGACGGTCTACACCAACAACCCCTCCGAGCAGGGTGGGTTCTCTTCGTTACCGACGGGCATCGAACAATCGGTTATCACTTCGGTATCTGAGGCTTTGGTGCGCGTAGGCTCCGGCCTGCAAGTGAATGTGACCGTCGAATTCGAGAACCGCGCGACCAACTATGCACGCAGCCATGTCCAGGTGTCGGTGGACGGCGGCCCATTCCAGACGGTGGGGGAGGGTCTGGACCGTGTGACCTTCCAGGCGATTCAGGGGCAGCGGCTGCGCATCCGCGCCATTGCAATGTCGATGCTGGGCGTCAACGCGCCGGCGGACAAGGCCAAGCTGACCGAGTATCTGGTTCGTGGCAAGGATTTCCCGCCGGCCAACGTGCGCGGATTCGAGATCAAGCGCCGGCCCTACGACCTGCTGATGACGTGGGAGCCAAACGACGACCTTGATCTGGGCGGCTATGAAGTTCGAGAGGGCAACTCGTGGGACGCCGGCCGCATCATCGTTTCCGAATATCAGGGCACGATGCACGTTACCGACAAGAGCGAGGCGGGGATTTACTACTACCACGTCCGGGCCTACGACACCTCGGGCAACTGGTCCGTCGCCCCGACCACGTTCAAACTGGTCCTCGACGCCCCGAGCGCTGTGCGTGAGTTCGATGCGGTTCAAAACGCCGACATGATCACGATGAGCTGGCGGCCGAACCCGGAAATCGACATTGTCGGTTATGAGATCCGTGAGGGCGAGGAGTGGGGCCGCTCTACGCTGGTGGCAACCGGCATCACGAACAACCGCTACTCGCTGCAGTCTGCCGGCAATGCCAAGCGTCGTTTCTTGATCAAGGCAATCGTCAGTCCCGGCGTCTATAGCGACTCCGCCACTTTCGTTGATCTGGACACCGACGATGGCCAATTCAGAAACCTGATTCTGACCATCGACGAGCATGCAAACGGCTATGGCGGCCGTATGACCAACCTGGAGTTCGACCCCTCCACCAAAGGCCTGCGCCTAATCGACGACGCCCGTTACGGCGAATACATCTTCGGCATTGGCCTAGTCCAGCCGATTCGCGCGCGCAACGTCGCCAGCTACACGCTGGGCGCCCGCCAGCAGGATGACGCAACATGGGGCAGCGTCAATTGGACATGGCTGTCGCCGGAGTCCGGCCGCCCTTGGGAGAAGGACGGCAACTTCGAGAGCGTCTCTTCGGACATCCAGATTGCTACCCGCCTGGACAAGCCGAAGATGGACGGTGGCGTCATCGACCGTTGGACATTTGACGGCACCACAACCAGCGTCTCGGGGAAAGCCCCATACAAGCAGGCCTCGATCGGCTTCGCCAAGGGCAAATTTACCAACGGCGTCAAGTTGACCCCGTTCAGTAGCCTGCAGCTGAGCCAGGCGCTGCCTGCGGTCTTCTCGGTCAAGTTTTGGTTCAAGCCGGAAGGCTCGACCGACCTGCAGTATGTATGGCGCGCAGAGGGGCAGGGGATCAGGCTGGAACTGGTGCATCGTGTTGCTGACAAGACCTTCGTGCTGCGCGATGGCCACCCCGAGAACGACATCACCGTTCAGCTGGATTACAGCACGCTGACCTACCTGCTAATCGGGGTTGTCCAGGGCGAAGAGTGGCGCCGTCTGATGGTTGGCTCGCCGGAAAGGGGAGGGACGATGGCGGCCGGCAAGGTGAGGGCCGCACCACAGGGGCAATTCACAAGAACACAGATGGGCTAAGGCAGCCCCGAAAGGGGCTTTGCTGAATTGGTCTTTTTGTTGCAAAATATCAGTCATTACTGACTATTTCACAGAGGCACAAATGAGCATCGACAAGCTGAAGCTGCATGGAGCGATGGAGTTGGTATTGCTGCGCAAGGATGGCAGCGTCGAAACCCGTCGCAAGGATAATCTGATCGTTGACGTCGGCTTTGACCTCGTCTGCGACGCTCTCGGCAATGCGAAAGGTCGCCCCGGCGTGCTTTCCCACATCGCGGTCGGCACCGGCACTGACCCGGTTGCGTCCAACCAGAAAGCCCTCTCGACCGAGCTGGCACGCCTGGCGGCCACCTACGCACATAGCGCTGGCACGAAGGTCTTTACCATGACAAGCACCTTCAACGCGGGCACCGCAACCGGCGCCATCACCGAAGCGGGCGTGTTCAATGCCGCGTCGAACGGCATCATGTTCGACCGTGTTCTGTTCAACGTGATCAACAAGGGGTCGGACGACACCCTGACCGTCACGTTCACCTTCACCCTGTCCTAATGGTGAAGCATGGCTGAGTCGGTAAGTCAGAAGGCGATCGCCGCATATACCTGGGAGTCGGCAGGCAACGTCTCCTGGGACGACGCGATAGTCGGAGACAGAACTTGGGCAACCTCGCTGCGCCTGTCCTACTCCGCGCAGTCCGACGAGGCCATGCAGCTTTCCGATGCGCCAGCGAACCAAATCGTCGCGGCGAAGTTTGACGCGCTGGGCATTGCTGAAACACGTCAGTCAAAGCTCGGCAAACGAATTACCGACGGCATCGCATTTGCCGAGGCCTTTCTCCGGTCGGTGGGCTTCTTTGCGCGGCCTAATGAGTCGCTGGGCGTCGCGGACGGCTACGCAAACACTCTGTCGAAGCCATTCTTCGAGGGCCTGGGCGTCAGCGAGTTATCGGCCAGACGCCCGCGGCTGATGCAGTCGGACTCAATTTCGATCTCAGACGATGCGAAGACGTGGGCCAAATTCCAGCTGCGCTTTGATGAGGCTGTAAGCCTGGTTGAGCAGTCGTCCCGCGTTCACACCAAGCGTCTGGTCGAATCCATCAGCGCCTCGGACGGCTACACGGACAAGGTGACATTCCGGCGCAGCTTCGATGAAGCCATCAATATTGCCGAGTCCTACCAGGACATCATCAACTTCCTGCTCTCGCTCGTGGAGGGGCTTTCCATTGCGGACGGTGCCTCGATGAAGGGCGGGAAGAAGCTGAAGGATGCATTCTCCGTCCGTGATAACGCGCCCCAGTTCGGTGTTGGCCTCAACCCATCCGAGTCACTGCAGGTTGCAGAGTGGTTCTACCGCAAGGCCACGTTCTACGCCGCAATAGCAGAGGCGGTTTCAGTCGCTGACAGCAGCGCTTCGCGGGTAAAGCTGGCCAAGGCCGATGGGTTCTCTATTGTCGGCGGCAACCTCAAAAAGAACGCCAGGGCGGCGATTTTTGAAAATGTAGCAGTCCTTGAGGTGGTGGGCAGAACGGCCGAGTTCATTCGCGCGTATGACGAGGGCTTCGGTATCGCAGAGGCCAGCAAGCGAGCGATCAAGGTATCGCAGGCCGAGGCACTCAAGGTTGCCGACGAGTTGATCAAAGGCGCGACCGGCATCTTTGATGAGCTTGCCATGATGGCGGCCGAAATGAGCGAGGAGGATTTCTCCACCCTGATCACCCAAGACTCGCCCTCGTATTACACGCGCTTCCGCAAGATGCTGCCGGGCGACTACGAATACAAGGACGCCCTGATGCGCGTCGTTCTCCAGTCGGGGACGAGCGACAGAGCCACGCTCTCCAACCTGAACGTCACCATCGATGTGCCTGACGTGATCGACCGCGGCCGGGTGAGCATCGATGCATCGCCTGTCCTGGTCTCGTTCAACCGCAAATTTATCGTGCCGCCAGAGGTCAGCCTGACCATTCACAGCGGCGCCGCCGGCGAGGTGCTGATCCCACGCATTGTTGGCGCAATCGGCACCACCGGATTCACCTTGCAGATCCTGAAAGATGACGGAAAGCCGGCCTCCGGCATGGTCACTTGGACTGCACACGGCTATTGATTTTCAAGGGCTACAAAATGCAAAAGTTCACCCCACTTCAGCCAAGTGACAAGATCGCTGATTCGCGCGCCGTAATTAACGACGCACTCAGCACGCTCGCTTCCAACTTCTCCGGCAACACCTTCCCCACCTCCAATTTGACCGAGGGCATGCTTTGCTACCGGGCGGACCAGAAGAAACTCTACTTCCTCGATGATTTGGCGAGCCAATCATGGAAGGTCGCTTTTGATTTCAGGGAGCTGGCAGGCGACACGCCGGCCTACCGCGGCTTTACCAACCTGAACGCCGACAA
Organism: Chromobacterium sp. ASV23; assembly: GCF_016428945.1. Lineage (NCBI taxonomy): Bacteria > Pseudomonadati > Pseudomonadota > Betaproteobacteria > Neisseriales > Chromobacteriaceae > Chromobacterium > Chromobacterium sp. ASV23. The sequence continues at coordinate 63,750 of NZ_JAELTR010000008.1, read as the reverse complement.
CAAGCCACGCGACTGGCCGCTAGGGATGTCGTTTGGCTCGTGCTACAGCAACGGCTACCCGATCTACCTCGGCGTGGTGATAACGATCAAGGAGGCGAGGTCATCCGTCGTTCAAATTCTGATCGGCTGGCCAGGCTCTGACAAAGGCGAATCGCGCTTCATGATCCGAGCGGCGCGCGACGTGGGGGTAAACGAGTTTGGGCCTTGGCTGGAGCCGTGGAGCCGCCTGACCTTCGACCCCAACAGCAAGGTAGACAAGGCCTCGGATAAGCGCCCTGGAGTCACCAGACTGTATCGCCGCGACGATGACAGCTCTTACAACCTCCAGACCGATTGGGACAAGAAGTATTGGGTATTGAGCGGCTACAACGGCGATACCTTTCACGCCGGCGTTCGTGTAGCGACGGCAGACTCATTGGCTGGCAGGGCGCTGGTAGACGTCAACTCCTCGATCTACAAAGACAGAGTCCCGTTTATTGGCGGTGACGGCGTGATGGAAATCGGCTCGTCCCTTGATTTCCACGAAGGCGACGGCGACGGAAAAGACTTTGCCGCGCGCCTTTACTCCGATGGTGGCCGCCTATTCACGAAAAACCAGCTCATTCTTGGCGGCGGCTTCGGCGGGAGCAAAGATGGCCCCTCCCACCTCGAAGTCCGAGCCTTGGATGGCCAGGGCGGGGATGGAAACCTTGCCTCAATTGCGCTTCATGTTCCTGGACTTTACGCCACGAGGATCTCCCTACGCGGAGACGGCTACATGGGGTTCGGCGGCTGGTCTGCGGATCTCTGGCGCTGGCACGTCCACTTGCCCACCGGGAATATGTATGCCGCCGGCGACATCACCGCCTTCTCCGACAAACGTCTCAAGAAGGACTTTGAGCCGATCACCAACGCCCTGGACAAATGCGATCAGATCGCAGGCTGGACTTACACCCGTAAAGACACTGGCCGGCGCCAGGCCGGCGTAATTGCGCAAGACCTTCAAAAAGTGCAGCCCGAGCTTGTCTCCGAAGCACAGGACGGCACGCTGTCCGTCGCTTACGGGAATATGTGCGCCCTTTTGCTGGAGGCCATCAAAGAGCTGCGCCAGGAAGTGAATGAGATCAAAGCCCAACTCAAGGAGTGTGCCGCCTAAATGCAAAAATACAAACCACTTCAACCGTCTGACAAAATCGCGGACTCGCGCGCCATAATCAATGACAACCTTGATTCGGTGGCGAGCAATTTCGCCGGCACGTCTTTCCCAACGGCAAATCTGCAAGAGGGTGTAATGTGCCTACGCACCGACAAAAACACCCTTTATCAATACATCGGAGGCTCATGGCAGGTTCTTCTGACCGCAAACCGGGGCGGATCAGCCAGAGCATCTGCCGACTTCCACAATTCGGTCGCGGCATCTGACACGCGCGATGTGAATTCGCCGCCGAGCTTCTACAAAGACTGCGGCGTCTACTACGAATTCAAGGCGTCGTCGGTTATAGGCATCACAACGGCGGAAAGATATTGTTTTGTCCTCAGCGCCTCTCAATGGCGCGACAAAACTGGCGGCCCGGTTCACCAGATTGCATATGTAGGCAGCGATACCTATAAGCGAATCGGCAGCAAGGATAATGACACCTGGGGAAATTGGCAGAAATACATCACCAGTGATGATAAGCCGATGACCTTTAACCAGATGGGCGCTGGCTCAGGGATTGATGCGGACAAGATCCAGGGCGTATCAGGCCAGCAGGTTTTTATGCGCCGCGGCACCATAACCGAAAAGGACTATGACTCCAGACTAGACTCTGGTATTTGGCGCGTTAATCACGATGGTCAATCGCAATTGCTGGCGCAGTTTAATTCCGAGGGCAGTGCCGCTTCTCTTCAATTGATCGCGCACTACTCCGATAGACTTTGGTTTCGGGTTGGCAGGGATGACCCAGCCACCTTTGATGGCGTCAAATGGAGCGGCAACGAAATCTGGCACACCGGCAACCTAAGTCCGGTGGCTCTCAACGGCGACCAAACGATCACGGGTGAAAAGACCTTTAACTCCCGGATCAACAGCAACCCACCGCCTGGGCCTTGGACGAGCTGGAATGGAGACCGCTGGCCAGCGCTTCAAGTCAGCTGTCCAGACAACCCATCCGCCTACATGGTCTGGCGCGCAACCAAGTGGGGCGAGCGGCATTTGGCATGTATGGATGTTCATGCAGGCGGCGGCCCAAGCTCGCAGGTTCATGTCTCGTTGAGTGTGAACGGCGGCAGCAACAACCATCTTTGGCGCGACAACGACTATATCGCACAGGGAAACATCACCGCGTTCTCTGACCGCCGTTTGAAGAAGAACATCAAGCCGATCAAGGGAGCGCTGGGGAGGGTTCGCCAGCTTCTAGGCGTAGTCTTCGACAGGAAGGACACCGGCGAGCGCCAGACCGGCCTGATTGCCCAGGACGTCCAGAAAGTCATGCCAGAGGCAGTCATCGAGGTAGGTGATAAAAAGACCCTCTCTGTGGCATACGGCAACCTTGTAGGCCTGCTGGTAGAGGCCATCAAGGAGCTGGAGGACAGGGTGGTTAAACTCGAAGCTACTGCCCAGAGCGAATCCACAACCCCATAGTTATCATACATTCATCGCGGTTGACGCGGTCTTTTAAATCAGTCATAGGTGACTTATCATGAAAAAAGCGATTATCCTTTCTCTTCTGGCAATCTCCGGCAGCTGCTTCGCCCAAGGCGGTGGCGGTGGTGGCGGTTACGGCGGCATCCCATCGCTGACCGCGCCGTTCATGCATGTCGATGAGTGCCTGGACAAGAACGCCCGGATCATCTGGGGCACCGCCGAAAAGAAGAAGGCGGGCAAATGCGAGGTGGTGGGCGTTGACGTGATCGACGCGAAGAACGCCGAGCTGGTTCAAGACCAGGCCCAGAAGAAGTAAGCAGTCGGCAGGCGCTTCGGCGCCTGCCTTTGATCAGCAAGAGGATTGAATGGGTCTACTAGGTATCAATGGGGGCCGCGCGCCCCTTCCTTCCGGCGGCGGCGCCTCTTTCCCGCCGTCTGGCGAAATCTCCCTACGCATGGTCAATGAGCGAACAGGCAGGGCGTGGAATTCCGCGATCAGCATGTCCGACCCTCTGGTGAAGTCCTTGGCGGGAGGGCCGCCCACCTCACTGTCCGGCCTTCGAGGCAAGGGGTATTCATTCGACGCATATATTGGCGGCGGCCAAGGGCACGTCCTCAACCCCGACACCCTTTGGGGCTACATTCCCGAAAGCCTCCGCCAAGATCGCGGCGGCATGTCGGCATATGACTTCATACGAACTCGCTTTCAGTTCATTCATGTCTTCATTACCGGCGACTGCACGGCCCCCAACGTCGATACCGGCGCGATCAATATCAACGACATTCCGGTCCCGATTTACGTGACGATCAACCCCGGCGTTACCGTGATTGGCAAAGGTGGCAATGGCGGTGGCGGTGGTAATGCGTGGAGGTGGGGCCACAACCCAGGTGGCGGGGGCAGTAATGGCGGACCAGGCATCATCACAAACAATTGCCCCTCGCTGATCCTGGATGTCGCCGGCAACCTTCACGGCGGGGGCGGGGGCGGGGGCGGCGGCGGTGGAGGCTACGCCAGACCGAACACTAAGGGCGCGGAACCGAAGGACGGCGGCGCAGGGGGCGGCGGCGCAGGATGGGGCGGTCCAAACGGTGGCTTCGTCAGTGGTGGCGGAGGTGCCGGCGGTGCCACTGGTTACGGCGGGGGCGGCGGCGGGGGCGGCGCAGGCGGAGGCCCTAACCTCCCTGGAGCCGCCGGTGCGGGCGGCTCCGCCGGCGCAGGCGGCGGTGCCGGTGGCCAACCGGGGCCAAGAGTCCGCGGACGCAACAGCAATGTCACCGTCTACACGGCGAACGGCTTCCCGAACGGCTGGATGGATGTGCCATGAAAAGCATCGCACTCGTCAGCGGTTTCGACAGCCGCGTTTTGTTCGAGATCCTCCGGCAAGAGGAGTCTGGCATCGAAGCCGCCTACTTCAAGTTGGGCATGCCCAACCAAGAGCAGGAGATGGCCTCGCTGCCGGCCGGCACGCACGTCTTTGACGCACCTTGGGACCACCCATACCAAGGCGGCGTGCCGGACCTTACCGGCCGCGACCTGCTTATGTGCGCCCGCGTCGTCATCGCGCTGGCGCCCGACCGCATTTACCTTGGCCAGCTGCCCGAAGAGGTGGGGAACTTCCGCGACAACAATCATGTGGCGACCAGCCTCTACAGCGCTGTGCTGAGCCAGATTGCCGGCAAGCCAGTCACGGTCTCCTACCCACTGGTCGAACGCGGCCTCACTAAGTTTGCGCTTGCCAAGGAGGGCGCGCGCCTGGGTCTGGACTTACCCAGCCTCAACAGCTGTTTCGCCGGTGGATGCGGCCAGTGCTACAAGTGCGCAATCCGCCGCGCCATCGACATCACGCTCGGCGCCCAATGTAGCTATGAGGAACTGGAGGCTCTGCTGCGCATGGGTGGGGCGATTGAGCGCGGATTGCTCGAACACTTCGGCAAGCCGAATACCGCAGAACTTCTGCAGGAAAAATTCAGGGAAAAGCATGATCGTAATTGAGAAGAAATTCGACGGATACAACAGCGTCAGAGCTGATTGGCTGTCGCCATTTGTCTGCGTGACGGTGCAGGCTGGCTGCGCTGTCGGCTGCAGCTTCTGCCCGGCCGGGCAAGTCGCGGCCCGCACGCTGACCAAGGAGCAGATCCTTGAACAGATCCACGCCCACCTGGACGGGACCGAAAAGTCGTTGATGGTAGGGATGCGATCTGGCGACTTCGCAATTGCCCCAACCGCTATGGTTGACGCAATGAACGAGATCAACAAAACCGTGCCGACGCACGCCTTCTACCTGACAGCTCTACCCAAGCTGCCCGCAGCGACATACGCGCGAGCAGTTGACGAAGCCCTGCGTAGCGAAGGCGGTTATTCGCTGCGTGTTTCGCTAGGCACCATGAACGCAGATGGCGGCCGAACATACGGGAAAATGGATCTGGCGCCGTTTTCGGACGCCCTCAAATTCATGAAGATGGCGACCGAGAAGACTGGCCGGCAAACTGAAGTCGGCTTGATCGTTTCCGCAGACCAGCCGCCAGCCTACGACCTACTGAAACAGTTGCCTGAAGGCACCTACATCGCCATCGACCCACTGCGCGACCACCACGATCAAGGCATTGTTGATGCCAAGCCGGCATTTGCCGCGGCCGATCGGCTTCGAGACATGGGCTTTGTTGTCGATGTCTACCATTGGGGCATGGAGCCGGCCGACGAGCGCCGCATGTATCTGCTGGAGTATGTGAAATGACCCCGCTGAACGTCTTGCTGTCCGGCGACGGCTACAAATACGGGGCACACGCCCTGATCCGACAAGGCATCGATAGCGCTCAGTTTTACTTCGGCGTGCGCCAGGCCCAGACGCCGGTAGTGGCGATTGGCATGAACATGGTCGCCGATGCCCTGCGTGATCCGATCACCCACGCCGACATCGACCGCGCACTTGAGCTTGTCGAGTTCGATGAGCGCCCGTGGCGGGCCATCGCTGACCTTGGTCACTACCCCGTTCGTGTTCACTCCATCCCAGAGGGCGCCATCGTCGATCCCGCGCGGCCCATTCTGACGCTCGACATTACGGAAAACCGCTTTCTCTGGCTCGCGCCCCTGCTGGAGGCCATCGTCTACCAAGCCGTGTGGTATCCCAGCACCGTGGCGACAAAGCTCTTGGACATGCGCGCGCGGCTGGCCGCCGGCGGCTGGAGCTTTCTCGTCCCCCAATACAACCGCGGTTCTTCCAGCCAGGAACAAGCGGCAAAATCTGCACTGGCCTACAACTTGGTATTTGGCGCCAGCGAGCATCAGGCCGCGCTGCTGGGGCATGCATACCCAGGCATGCCCCGCTTCAGGATAGGGGGCCACGTTTGTGAGCACATGATCACGCTGCTCAATGATGAAGACAAATGCGCCGGCCTCGGTTCGGCGGTGATGTGCGACACGAACGACCCAGACCCTGAGCCGTTCATTCGTCGCAACATTCGCCAGCTGGTCAAATCGCGCTCCCCCATTTTGATCGACGGAGGCGATGTTGAGGCCGAAATGCTGCGGGCCGCCAACTTGGTTTACGAGCTGGCCGGCGGAGAACTGATAGACGGCAAGATCATGCTCCCCATCCCTATCGTTCAGCTCGACAACATGCCTTATGACCGCTGGCGGCAAATGGTTGCCAACCTGGCCGGTTCACGCTTTCACCCCGGCTGTTTCGTCTTTGCGGATGAAAAATACACCGCCCACGAGATCACTCGGGACACCTATGGCTTCGCCTTCAAGGTGTGCGCGAAAGAAGAGGGCGGCCAAACGGTGGCCCTTGCCAAGCAACCCGGCAGGGCGAAGGGCACGCTGTCTGGCCGGTTCGAGCTGCCCATCACGCTATACGACTTCGGGGCGGTCAGACTCACGCCATATGGCGAGATAGAGGCGCGCGTTCGACAATCATTGACGGAATTGCCAAAGGGCGATTCTTGATGTAGATTTGTCAGTCATTACTGACTATTTTGATGGACGCCACAAGGCCGCCCCTCTGCGGAATGCAGCACAAGCCTACAAGGCAAAATGCGGATCACGTCGCGCCCCTCTCAAAATAGTCAGTAATAAATGAATGATTGCCGGCGCAAGCCGGCATTTCCACAAACAACGGCAAGGACAGTCGCAGGCATGAGCGAAGCTGCACGCGAGACGTCTCAAACGACGGACATTCAGATGATGGAGAGGCTCGCAAGAATTATCGCGCGCGAGATGATCGACGAGGTCAAGGAAAGCATTAAAGCTGAGGTGCGCGAAGAAATCCGCAAGGAGTTCAAGGCCCACTTTGGCGACATGACCCCGACGCAGCACGCGATTGATCACAGCCAGCTGACCCGCATGCTGAACAACCTCGACCGGATGTCCGGCAGCTTCTGGGGTGGTGTCCTCTCCAAGATCATCGCCGGCCTGGCCGCCCTCGCCGTTTTGGGCCTGATAGCCCTAAAGACGAAAGGAGGCGCCTGATGCGGGATTTCCCGTCCACCTTCCCGCGTTCGCGCATGGAGTTCAGCAATACCGCCAAGGCGCGCGGCATCAAGAACACCTGCCCGGACGACCTACTGCCCGGTCTAATCGACCTGGCGTGGACGCTGGACTCTATCGAGAAAGCACTCAAGGTTCGCTACGGCGAAAAGGCGAAGCTGGACATCAACTGCGCCTACCGCTGCGAACAGCTCAATGCCGCGGTTGGCGGCTCTCCCACCAGCGCGCACAAGAAGGGCCGCGCCGCTGACATCACCTGCAATGCCTGCTCTCCGTATGACCTGGCCGTCTTCATCTTCAAGATGGGCATCAACCACGACCAGATCATCCAGGAGTTCGGCCGTTGGGTGCATGTAGGCATGGCCGAACACCCGCGCAAGCAGGCGCTGACAGCCCGCAAGATCAACGGCAAAACCGTTTATCTGCAAGGCCTGATGCCGGTGTGAGGCGCCAGTGATCGACACCTTCCTTCACCTGCTGCGGGGCCTGCGCGAAATCGATGCCGCCGAGGCCTTCAACAAGGTGGCTCGCCCATACGTCACGGTAATGGTTGTGACGGTTTTCAATGCCGTATGCGTCTGGGGAGTCGTTCAGGGCCGTATGACCATGAACGATTTCGTCCAGACCATCGGCCCAACCAACGGCCTGATCGTCGGCTTCTGGTTTGGAGAGCGCCGCTCGCGTCCAGACCAGCCGCAAGGCAACAAGGAGTAATTCATGGATCTGACCCAACTGCTGATCACCGTCGCCATCGCTCTGCTGGCGATCCTGGTATGTCGTGCAATCGTCCACCGCGGCCTGCGCGCATTTGGCGAAAAGTATGCCGAGACCTTCATCAGCCAGCAGGGCGAAATCATTGAGCTGCATGAGCGCATCGAGGAGCTTGAGGAGCTGCTCAAGCTGTATCGGCGCTCTGAAAAGCTGCACAACACCAACGCCCTGCGCGACGTTCTGTCTGGCGCCATTGATGCCATCGACGCCGCCCGCCGTAATGCGGCAGCGCCCGATGACCAGCCCGAAGAGCGCCAGCCGGAGGCTGCCTGATGGAAGCCAAGCTCGGCATTGCCGTAGTTGCCTCGATGATCGCGGGGGTGGCCGTTATCGTTTGCTTAGTTTTGAGCCTACGTGACAGCCGAAGCGATCTTCGACAGACAAAAAGCGCTCTTGAAGCACGCCAGGCAGATGTAGCCCGTCTTGACCGCGAGCTGCAGGAGACCCGGCTTATGGCAGTGAACTCGCAAAGGGCCTCGCAAGCGATTCTCGCCAGAGTCGAGAGTCGCGCTTCGGCCGCCGTCAAGAGCACCAAGGAGATCCAAAGTCGTGTTCCTCCAACCAACCCTGCTGGCGACTGCCGGCTTGATTCTGACACTGTCCGCATGCTCGACGCCCAGCGCACCGGCTTCGGTCTTGATTCCTCCGCAGGAGGCGATGAAGAGGGCGCGGCCGCTGCCGCCGTTATCGGGCTACGGGAAGTTGTCTCAGCCGACAGCGACGCCGTTCGCGCCTACAACGACCTCGCAGACCGTCACAACGCCCTAGTTGACTTTGTGGAGCGTGCGCAGTGCGTTTCGTCCGCCGTCAATGAGTCGTCCCGCGACTGGTCAAGCTGTGATCATGCTTCGACCAGCCACAGCTACTCAGACGACAGCTCCTCGTCCTCCAGCAGCGACTACAGCTCGTCATCTGACTGACCTCGCCCCGAAAGGGGCTTTTTCGTTCCGACGTCTCGCCATGTTTTCCTGATGAAAGGTCAATATGAGCTACGGCAGAAACCGCCACAACGAAGCATTCAATCTGAAACGCAGCAAAAAGCGGGGCGCGCGCAATGTTGCCCCCGACTTGTGCGATGTATTGACCGCCATTGACGCAGTAGACCGCCCAGGATTGCGCCAAATAACCCAACCCCTGCAACCCCGCACCGAGCGTCAGCGGCGCTATCTGGGGGCGATGCGCGAGTCGGTCATCACTTTCGGTATGGGGCCGGCCGGCACCGGCAAGACCTACGTCTGCGGGGCTTATGCCGCCGATGAGCTTGCGGCGGCGCGGATCACCAAGATCATCATCACCCGCCCGGCGGTGGAGGCGGGGGAGAAGCTGGGGTATCTGCCGGGCGAGCTTGAGGACAAATACGCGCCGTATCTGGCCCCCTTCCGCGATGTCCTTGACGAGCGGCTGGGTAAGAGCCATGTCGATCTGCTCCTGAAGCGCGGCAGGATTGAAGCGAGTCCTCTGGCCTACATGCGGGGCCGCACTTTCCGCGACGCCTTCGTGATCTTGGATGAGGCGCAAAACACAACGCCGGAACAGATGCGTATGTTCCTGACCCGGATTGGCGAGAACTGCCGCGTCGTGGTGAATGGGGATGTCCGCCAGCAGGACATCAAAGGTCAGTCGGGACTCGCTGACGCCGCGGCAAGGCTGGGATGGATTCCGCAGGTAAGTATCGTGGAGTTCACCGCGGAGGACATTGTCCGTAGCGACATCGTCTCGGACATCATCCAAAGCTACGACAAGGATTGTCCGCAGCGCTAAGGAGAATTTCCGCTGCAACAGGAGGGGAGAAGAAATTCTCCCTTCAAATCCAGAAACCTCTGGGTATAATATTAATATAAAATATATATATAATTATATTAATAATATTATTTATAATTTTTAAGTGTAACTTTTATGAACTATAGGGAACACATAGCGCGGGCGCGCGCGAGCCTCCGCCTGCTGGCCACCGCGGAAGATTACGCTCAGCAAGAGCAATTCGCCTCCCTGACCGCGTGGTTCGACTACCGCTTCTTCTCCCCGGATGTCCGCGCAGTTCTGCTCCTAGCGGCCTACGATGACAAGGCCCGGCAGTTTCAGCACTCCCACATCGATTGCGCCACCGCCTACACCCCAAGACATGGCTCTGACCCGTTTGGCAATGAAGTCTTCGCCCGCGGCATTCACAGGCTCAGGCTGATGGTTGACTGCGTCGGCTGCCCATACGATTTCGCCATGCGCAACCTCTTTGATCGAGCCAGCGCCATAGGCATCAGCCAGATGCCCATCGCGGCAGAGTTGGGGCTGGGCGACGCTCAGGATGCACTAAGGGAGGCTTGGGCCGGCGCCACGCTTGACCGTCTATACGTGCCTAGCAACCCGACATTCAAAGCGGAGAATTACACGGGAACCTCCCTCCAAGACGCTTACCTTACATTTGCTGCTTACCAGATACGCAAGCGCCCACACCCACACATGGCGCTCGCCTCTCTGATGTTTCGACACAAGGTTCTGCCCCAGCAATTCGCTATGGAGCGCTTCGGGCCTGGCATGGTCATGAAGGCGGAGGAGCACTATCGAAAAGAGGCTTAATTTTTCCGATAGAAATCAGTCATTCCTGACTATAATGTCAGTCATTCATGACTATTTTATCAATCACTTTCATTTCAACGGGGAACGCATGATGCAAAACCAAACCCAAGCCGGCCAGCACCGCTTCAAGGGCCACGATGCAGTTCTGGCACGCGCCCAGGACGCGAAAAAAGAGATCTCCATCAGACTGATAGATGGCACCTATGTATCGGGCGTCATCGTTGCGCGCGACCGCTACACCGTCAGCCTGCGCATCCCGTCTAAGGGCGTCTGGATCTACTACAAGAGCGCCATCTGCGGCTTCAGCGTGGCGGAATAAGACATGAGCGCGGAACTTGCCTACGAAGAAGGCCTGGACGCCGAGTTCGCCTCCTCGCCGGTGGCGACCTTTGAGTTCGACGCCGAGTTTCAGAGCAAGATTGCCGCCCTGATGCTGCGCGACTCCGTCTTCATGTCTCGAATTGACGGCTTGGTGGAGCCGGCGCACTTTGAAGACCCTTGTGATGCGGTGCTGGCCAACATGGCCATTCGCTACTACAAGGTCTATCGCAAATCGCCCGACCGCAGCATCCAGGCAATCCTGCTGAAAGAGGACATCGACAAGAAGATCATCCGCAAAGAGTTTGTGCCGGAGGTGATCGAGAGGCTCAAGAAGCTGAACGCCATCGACATCAGCGACCGCGACTTTGTGGTGGACAACGTCGCGCAGTTTGCACGCTGCCAGGCGATGACCAAGGCCATCGAGTCGTCGATTCACAAGCTGGACAAGCGCGACTTTGCCGGTATCGAGAAAGAGGTCCAGCGCGCGCTAAACGTAGGCGCGAATTCTGAGGGCGCCGGCTACGACTTCTTTGAGGAAATAGAAAACCGGACCACGGAACGGAAAGACCGAGCAGCCGGCAAGATACTCGATACAGGCGTCACCACTGGCTACGCCGCCCTGGACGATCGGCTGTATCAAAAGGGTTGGGGCCGTCAGGAGCTTGCCGTTCTGATGGGGCCGGCAAAGGCGGGCAAGACTACCGCCATGATCAACTTTGCCAAAAACGCCTGCGGCGCCGGCTACAACGTCCTCTATGTGACGCTGGAGGTGGCGGCCAAGATCATTGCGGCGCGCCTCGATGCATCGATTACCCGCACCCCGATGATGGCGCTGGGCACCAAGATCATGGACATCGACACGAAGATCCGTGCCTTCAGGAAGAAGGCGGGGCTGTTCAAGATCCATGAATACCCGACCGGCACCTTGAAGGTGAGCGAGCTGCGTCGGCTGATCCTCCAGTATCGGTCCCAAGGCATCAAGTTCGATCTGATCGTCATCGACTATGCCGACCTGATGGCGCCGGAAGTCTTCACCCAAAACCCGATTGAAAACTCCAAGTCGATCTACGTGAACTTGCGCGGCATGGCCCAGATTGAGGACGTGGCCATCCTGACCGCCACTCAGACCAACCGAGAGGGCGCAAAGGCGGGCGTCGTCACCATGACCCACGTCGCGGAAGACTTCAACAAGATCCGCATCGCGGACGTGGTGATCAGCCTGAACCGCAACGAGGAAGACATCGCCGCCGGCCAGGCGCGCCTCTACTTTGCCGCGTCACGGAATCAGGCGGGGAACATCACCGTCGTCGTGAAGCAGGACATGGAGGCGATGATCTACATCGACAGCATCGTCGAAGTCATTTGATCCAGAGGGGCGGGCATAGAGTTTTGCCCGTCTCTTTCATTTTTTTATCGCTATGGCAATCAAACCGGAAATTCTCGACGCACTCGAAACCATCGACCCGGAATACCTTCTGGAGCGCGAGGGCGTCAACTACACCGAGTCTTACGGCTCGTCAGGCCTGCAGTTCAACGTGCAGGAGTGCCCAAAGTGTGGCGGGCGGGACTGGAAGGTATTTCTGAACGCCGAGACAGGTCTGGGCAACTGCTTTCACGGCTCCTGCAGCGCCAAGTTCAACAAGTTCACATTCATCATGGCGCTGACTGGCAATGTCGGCCGCGCGCTCGACGAATACATCACCAGTCTCGCGCAAGAAGTCGGTTGGCGCCCGCGCCGCCGATCAGAGGTGAGCGCGGCAAGCGATAAGCAGCTTGAGCTGGTTCTGCCCGAAAGCTACCGCATCCCGTTCGCCGACGGCTCCAATCTGCTCTACCTGGAGAACCGCGGCATTACGGCCGACGTGTGCAAGGCATACGGCCTACGCTACGCCGAGAAAAGCTGGTTCAACTACGAGCTGGACGGGCAGCGCAAGGGCCAGCTCTACGAGCAGCGCGTGATCATTCCTGTCTACGACATGGATGGCCAGCTGGTCAGCTTCCAGGGCCGCGACATTACCGGCAAGGCAGAGCGCAAATACCTATTCCCGCCTGGCTTCGCATCGACAGGTCGCTACCTTTACAACGCCAACAACTTCCCCAGCGATGGATCTGCGCACACCGCGATTATCAACGAGGGCGTGTTTGACGTTATCGCCACCGACATCGCCCTGCGCACCCAGCGCGATCTGCGTGGAGTGGTGCCAGTGGGAACATTCGGGAAGCACCTGTCTACCGGCGGCGAGCGCTCGCAACTCGCGGAGCTGCAGCGCCTAAAGCATGAGCGCGGCCTCAAGCGCGTGGTGTTCATGTGGGACGCTGAGGTGGCGGCGGTTGATGATGCCATCGCGGCCGCCGAGGTTGTGCGGGGCCTGGGCCTTCAAACCAGCCTGGCGCTGCTTCCCAAGGGCAAAGACCCAAACGAGGTTGCGCCGAGTGTCGTCTGTCACGCTTACCGCACTGCAAAACCACTAGATCGACTGAGTGCGATCCGCATCAAGATGGCAGCAAGGAAGGGATGAAATGTCACTGGTCAAAATAAACATCGAGAATCGTCTGGCAAAGGCGGAGAAGGGCGGTAAGTTCTATCAGGTCTCGCAGGCTGAAGTCGGAGGCCGGTATTACGTCTGGTCCTCTTACGCTGGGTCTGCCCTGCTGCACGCCGCCGGCGCGGCAGAGGTGAAGGCGCGAATCTCGACTTCCTCCTCGCCCTCCGCGCCAGTCTTCCCCATCGACCGCCAGCGCAAGACCTTCTTCGTGGGCGCCTACTCAAGCAAAAAGGCCGCGCAGCTCGCCGTAGATGACCAGGCGGGGAAGAAGTCAAAGTCCTCAAGCCGCTATCAGTTCTTCACCGTCACGGAACATTGCTACGAAGAGACGGCCCCGGCGTCCGATTTTCTCTCGACGATGGCCGGCATATTGCCGGAGGACGAGGTTAAGCGCATGACCGATGCGCTCGCCATCATGGCCGGCGCCGGCGGGGCGCTCCCGGAGGAAATCGCGCAGATGAGCGACGATGAAATCTTCGCCCAGCTTCAAGACGCCCCGCCAGCGAGCAGACCCGAAAATACCACCAGCAAGACAAATACCCATTGGGCAACGTGGTAAGGAGACCTCGCTGTGAAGCTGCCAAACCGACCAACCGACATCCCAGCTGACGTTCGTTTCGAGGACGTCGGCAACACAAGAAGAAACGCATTCTGGATGGCCTGCGACCATGACGGTGGCCGCGTGAACTACGCCGCCTGTCTGACCAAGACGGCGATCATCAAGATCTCGCCGGCGGCTGGCGAGCACGCCTACCCAACATGCTCGAAAGCCGTTCGTTCGGGCACTTGCCAGTGCGTCGATATGCGCCGCGAGGAGATCGGTGCGGGCAAGGCGATATGGTTTATCCAGCGCCCAGATTACGACCCGGCAAACGACCCTGTGCCGGTCACAGTTGAGCAGCGGGCCGAGCGCATTGTGTCGGAAAAGACGGGGTCGTCCTGGCGCTCAAAAATTGTCCAGCGAGGTGCGGGGCACAGCCAGCCGGCTCCGCGACGAGCGATGCCTGTCGCCGGCGGAGAGACCGATTATGCCCAAGCAATCAATGCTCAGTTGGCGGCCGAACGTGTCGCAAAAATGCAACATCAAATCAAACCAAATCAAACCAAATCATCCGAAATCAATCGGGTTGATTTGAGTTCAAATCATATCAAATCATCAGCAGCAACCACCCCGTCAAAGGCGCTGAGCTTGATCGAAAGAGCGCGCGCTATGATGGCAAATAAAAATCAGTAAGGAATGACTATATATGAACAGCAATAAAATTTTCGCCTTGATCGAAAAGATCGCGTCCGTCAGCGGCAAAAAGGAGAAAGAGTCCCTTCTCAAAGGAGGCGTTGAGGCGGACGACGGCACGCTTGCCCGCGTCCTTGAGCGCGCCTACAACCCGCTCTACAGCTACGGCGTTCGCAGCTTGCCGGCCCGCGCAGCCGCGAACCCGGACGGCGCGGTCTTCGACAGCCTCACATTCGCCGTTATCGACAATTTGCGTGAGCGCATCTTGAGCGGGAATGCCGCGATTGCCGCGCTTCAAACAGAGTTCGATCGCCTAAGCGCCGACAGCGCCGAGCTGCTGCGCCGCGTGGTGCTGAAGGATATGCGCGCCGGCTTTTCCGACTCGACGATGAACAAGGTGCGTAAAGGCTGGGTGCCTGAATTCCCCTACATGCGCTGCTCCCTGCCTAAGCACGTCAAGCTCCATGAGTGGGATTGGGTGAATGGCGTTCTCAGCCAGGAGAAGGCAGACGGGATGTTCTTCAACATCGACATGCCGATCGGGGAGGGTGTCCAGTTCAAGACGCGCCAGGGCACGCCGGCACCGGAAGGCTGCTTCCCGGAAGTTGAGCGCCAGCTGGGGACATACTTCACACCAGGCTTCCAACGCCACGGTGAAATGCTTGTTGAACGTCACGGCCAGATCCTGCCGCGCGAGGAGGGCAATGGGATCTTGAACAGCGTGCTGCAGGGCGGCGCGTTTGGCCCCGGCGAGCGCCCGCTGCTCAAGCTGTGGGACGAAGTGCCCCTCGCCTGCATCGTGCCAAAAGGCAGAAGCGAAAAGCCATACAGTGCCCGTCTTGCAGGCCTGATCACCTGCCTTACCCGACTCAAGGCAGAATTGGGCGATGCGCCGCCGGCAATCGAGTTGATCGAAACCAAAATGGTCTTCTCGATTCAGGAGGCCTACGCCCATTACGCGGCTTTGCTGGCTCAGGGCAAGGAAGGAACCATCATCAAGAAGCGGTCGGCTGCCTGGCTGGACGGCACGAGCAAAGAGCAGGTCAAGCTGAAGCTGGCCGTTCCTTTTGAGCTGCGGGTGAAAGAGCTGGTTCCGGGAGACGCCAATGGCAAAAACGCCAATCGAACCGGCTCCCTTCGCTGCGCGTCTGAGGATGCTCTCCTGGTAGTGGACGTTTCCATTCGCGGTGAGGCGATGCGCGACGATGTGGACGGAGACCCAGGCAAGTGGATTGACTCCATCGTAACCATCGAAGCGAACGGCGTGATGAAGCCCAAGAAGGAGGGCGGCCTGCACTCGGCATTCCTCCCCGTATTCCTGGAGCGCCGCCTGGACAAGACGACCGCAAACACCCTGGCTGAGATTTTCGACCAGTTTGATAACGCCATAAAAAACATCGCCGACCTTGCGCCGGTATAAATCAGTCATTAATGAATAAGGATAATTGACGTGATCGACACAGGAAAACCATTTGATATTGAGGCTCTTCGCAAGACTATGCCCTGGCGGGTAGTCAGTGGAGGGAAGGGGAAACTCGTGGTAGTTGATAAAGAAAATCGTGAAGTGGATATGGGTGACATGCTCAACACCATAGAGGTGATTTCCATGAAACTGGCACAGTAAATTCCCCACTAACTTTCGGACACTTGTAGAATCTTTGCCTGCGCTTGCACCAACCAGGAGAAAGACATGCAAGTGTCCGAACTTTTTATGGGCGACTGCCAATCGCTCGCCGTGTTGAACAAAAGCAAGCTCTGGCAACTCGACACCTCAAAACTCACCACAATCAACCTCATTTCCTTCATCAAGCAGGCCGCCATCGACGGGTTTGAATACGAGGCTCGACAGGATGTTCTCATCTTGCTTGAGCGGATGCTCGATAAGATGGTCGCGGGCACCATCCCCTACAATCCGATCGTGACTTACGACCCGGCGCAGCCCAGGCGTCAACCGCGTCTGCTGGGTGAATACTGCACCGACCTTATTGAGCTGAGCATCCCGCGCCGACGCGCAATTCTGTTTGCGCTGGAGACGGATCTGGATCTCTCGCTCGACGATGTCGTTGAGCTGTCCTGGCGGGCCGCGGCCGAAGCAGCGACGACAGAAGCCAGCAGACGAATCGTTATGGGCCTGCCGCGTCACTTGCGCCTCCCCTATGCCTTCTGGGAATGGATGGACCACGCCCGCGCAATGCCCCTCGTCGGGCTGCAGGCGAGCTTTGAGGGCATAAGTGGGGGCAGATCATTCCCAGAATACAAGGCGGGCTACAAGGGCGCTTTGCGCGTCATGCCTGAAGCAGATGCAGAGCTAGTCGCCCTGCAATGTGGTTTGCAGCTATAGTTTCGCCATGAGTGAAGAAGACAAGAAAATCCCGCCGACTGCGCAGGAGCTGATTGGCCAGATAGATCTGATCCAAAAGAAGAGTCAGACGCGCAAGCGCTCAACCAGCAAGGCCGACAGTCCGCCTCCAGTCCAGCCCGATTTTTTCGAGCTGGATGTTCCCTTGCTTGAGTTCGCTTTCAAAGACGACATCGAGAGCATGGAGGCGCCGATATACTCGCTCTCCACCAGGCCCGACACCAAGGTTTTCACTTGGGAGAGCGCGGACGGTAGACGCAAGATCACCATATCGCCGTCTGTGGATGTCGGCCGCGCCACGATCTTCGACAAGGACATCCTGATCTACTGCACCTCGCAGATCATGGCGGCGATGAACGCCGGGAAGCAGCCAAGCAAGCGCGTTCGCTTTGTGGTCAGCGAATATCTTCGGGCGACCCACCGCGGCCAATCCGGGGACGACTACCAGCGCTTCAACGACGCGATGGCACGCCTGCGCGGGACAAGCATCACCATCGCGGACGAGACGGACAAGCGGCGCCGCGGCCAGGGCTTCGGCCTGATTGATAGCTGGCAGGTGGTTGAAAAGCTGCAAGCGGGAAAGCGAAGAATGGTCAGGGTGGAATGCACCCTCTCTGACTGGCTGTTTGACGCCATCAGCGACCGCAAGATTCTGACGATCAACCCCGAGTATTTTGATCTGCGCAAGCCTATCGAGCGCCGTCTGTATGAGGTCGCCAGAAAGCACTGCGGCAGCCAAGAGACGTGGAGGATCGGTCTCGATACCCTGCGGCTGAAATGCGGCGTTCAGGACCAGCTGCGAAACTTCCGTAGCTCATTGCGCAAACTCATAGCCGAGCAAAGCATCCCAGACTACAGCCTGGAGCTGGACGACTCGGATATGGTCATCTTCCGGCCAAAGCCATCGGCGCTACTTGCAGGCGAAACCACGTAGTAGTGATGCGCAGCTAAGTGCAGGTGAAACCACGAAGCAAGGCCACGGAGAAGATTGGAGTGCAGGCGAAACCACGAAGTAGAGGGGTTGCCGAGCGTGTTTGAGTGCAGTTGAAACCACGAAGTCACCGCTGCAGGCGAAACCACGAACCAAGAAGTGCAGGCGAAACCACTAACCCAAGAGTATCTCCGAGGTATTGACCAGGAGCATTCAAGGGGCCAGTTGGTATAAAGTGCCAATATTACCAAAATTCCTAGTGTTAAGAGCCTAGATTCAAGGCATGGCAAGGTAATGGTGGCATAGGAAGCCAACCTCAGCCTACGGCATCGTGGTTTCGCCTGCAGCAGATTGGACCTTCGTGGTTTCGCCTGCAGTTCCGACAACGTGGTTTCAGCTGCACTTGAACGTGGTTTCGCCTGCACCCCATCGAGGGATCAACTGCAGCCAATCGTGGTTTCGCCTGCGCGGCTCCGTGGTTTCAACTGCATTAGACAATGCTTGTCCACAGCCTTATCTACGTAGTTTCACCTGCACTAATAGCCCGCAAAGCCCCGCCAGACAGGCAATCCAGAAACCGTAACACGCGCGCACGCGCACGCGCGATTTAACTTGTTTTAACTCTAATTAACTGAAAGCGTCGTCCAAAAGCAAAGGGCGCCGAAGCGCCCCTCATGACGAAAACGACAGAGATTACGGCTTCGCGCCAGCTTTCCTGATCATACGATCAAGCATCTTCTCAAGCGCAGTCAACGCCAATGCATGCTGGCTCGCCTTCGGTGTGTTGTTGGCTACCCACTCCAACTTCTTCTTCAGTGGCTCAGGAATGCGCAGCTGAAAGTTCTCGATCACACGCGGATTCGCATCAACCCAAGGCAACTTCTCTTCCTGGATCGCTGTTTGCAACTTAGGAGTGACAGTCACCGCCAGATCCGAGTCCTGCTCTCCTTGGCCTTTTACAGCCTCAAGTGCTGCCAGCTTGTCTTGATCACTTACAGCAAGAGCAGGCACAGGTGTTCCGCCCACAGTAAGGGTCGGCAGGTCGGTAAGTGCAGGCGCTTTGTTCAGCTTTTGCGGGTCTTTGTTCATGTTCTCTCCAGAATGGCCAGAGCCTCGTTCAGCAGGGCTTGATACTCCTGTTGGGCGATTGCGTTGGAGTCACTCCTGGCTTCCATTTCAACCACACCGCGGCCGGCCTTGTAAGCCGTTCTGCAGACTTTTCTTTCATAGATCACCGTTTCCATCAACGGGGCAACATCTTGCACTGCCAGGCGTTTGCCCATGACGCTCATTTGCGTGTTGTGCAGGAAGTCGATGCACTCGTTGGTTTCATCGGAATTCGAGCGATTGGTGCTGGCGCCGTTGATGAAGGCTCGGACAACGGGTGGGCGGCCGATACGCATCTCAACACTCTTCACCACCTCAACGAATTTGCCCATTGCCATCGCGTCAGTCGCGCTAGGCATCACCGGGCACAGCGAAAGGTCTGCAATCACCATCCCCGCGTATAGCGCGCTGCTGAAGCCGCCAGAGGGGTCAATGATGGTCAGGTCGTAGTTCTTGGCCAGGTCGATGACCTGTGAGCCGAGGGCGTCTGCAGGAATACACACAGTCACGATGCTAGGCTCCACGCCAAACGTATTGCGTAGCTGGCTCCAGATCATCGTGGTGCCTTGGGGGTCAGTGTCGATCAGCAGAACACGGAGTCCATTGCTGGCGGCGGTAGCGGCGAGGTTCCAGGTGGTGGTGGACTTACCGCAGCCACCCTTCGAGTTCGCAATGAACAGGATTTTGCTCTGCATGATCGGCTCCTAAAAAATTTATAGTAGCAAGAAATTGAATTGATGTGAACTCAAATGAATTGAAACCATATCAATTTAAATGATTTGAATTGAATTCAAATCAAATCAGTTCAAACGAAGTCAATGCAATCCAAATCAATTGATATGATATGGGTTGGTATGAAATGATATTGATATGTAGCGCGCTGTGCGCCCTTCCCTTTCAAGGATTTACAGCAGCTTGATGAACTTGCGAAGACGCTCGGGCGATGTCTCTACGTAACCTTGAGTGGTGCTGACAAAGGCATGCCCCATCAGAACCTGAATCGAACGAAGGTCAACGCCCATTGCATTTAGACGTGTTGCAAATGTGCGTCTTCCTGAGTGCGAGGAGCCTCTAAAGCCCGCCTTCAGGAACAGTCTGGCGAACAGCTTTTGCATGGTATTTGGCGAGAAATGGCCACCCTTTTGCGACATGAACAACGGCTGATCCATATCGAAACGCCCCTGCTTTTTCCGTTCTGCAAGGAAGTCGTCCAGGGCTTCGAGCAACTCCTTCTTCTCCAGAAAAGTCTCGCGGACTTTGAGGCCCTTCGTTGTTTCTGCCCGCAGCCGGACGCCCGCCTTCACTTGGCCTGACGGATGCAGCACGTCGCCTAACTTGAGGCCCGCCAACTCCTTCGCGCGCAGGCCCAAGAAAAAGCTGAACATGAAAATTACCCGGTCGCGTTTGTCGTAGCGGTGATTGAAGGAGTCGAAAACATCATCCAGCTCAAGCTCGGTGAAGGTGGGCGCCTTCCCTCTTGGATTCGCAGGGCGAACCTGGCGCCGGCCACCGCCAGCGCTGCGCTTGCCTTCATGTGTTGTTTTCATGCCAATGGACCCCCCTCAAACGGACGGTCTAAAGGTAGCAGACGGCATAAGCAGCCCGCAAGGAGAAATAAAGAAACTTGATTCTCAATGACTTAGGAAGAAATGTCCGAAAATGTATCTTTTAGGACATTTTTGGAGGGCCAAGACAAAAAGAAATGCCCCGCTCAATACGCTGGGGCAGTTCTTAAAAGGGGGAGGGGAGGGGACTTGGTCAGGCGTCTTTGAGCGCATCTTTATCTACGACGCGCAGGGCTTGGCGTTTGGATGCGATCTCTACAAACAGCTTGAGGGCTTCAATTTCCTCTTCGGTCTCTGCGACCAGATCGTTGTAGGGCGACAGCTCTCGGAGGGTCTTCAGTAGAGTCCGCTCCTTCTCGGTCACAACCTCGCGGCCCAAGAGGGAGTCAATGACTGCCGCGACGCCAGGCTGATACTCGCGTAAAGCAATCATCAGCAAGTGAGCCGGGTCTGCACCGATCGCTTTGGCAAACTCAGGCGTCTTGTCCAGCGGCATGTTGATGTCGCCGTTCTTGATCATGCTGATCACGTTTTGCCGCGGGTAGCCGACCTCTTCTGCTATCTGCTTCTGGGTCTTGCCGGTCAAATCCATCATTGCGGACAGATAGTTAGCTACGGACGCGGCCCGCTTCGTCGGCTTGTTAGAATTGATCGTCTTACGCATAGTGAAACCTCATTCAAAAAAAACAATAATGTATGACTGATTTTTGCAGATTGTATAAATCAAAAATGACTGATATATTAATGCAGATTTGCTGCATTGACAATATCATAGAGTCATAGTGCTGGAGTTAGAACGCATCGCCCCCCCTTGATGTTGGCGATCACGCTCTAAAGACAGCCATCTGCAAGCGTCAATCATGCAAGTATGCCGCATTAAGTAACATATCTTTACAGATGTGTCACCGTTTGTAATAATTTGCGCCACAACATAACTAACTACTGACTGTTAGCTCTAGCTGTATGATAAACAGCCTGAGCGAAATTTCAACAATAAAAATCAGTAGTGAGTGACTAGAATAATTATTCGGCCAGATCGGCCAATGCGTATCGGGTAAGGTCAGTAAAACAATTCTTTCTGAACAGGAGCGCAAACCGTGCATCATTTAGTAGTTGATGGAGAAAATGCATCTTTTATTGCTAATGTCCTTGAAAATGGCGAAGTGTTGAACAACTCCATAGTAGCCGGGCTTCGAGTGATACGCTTTTACAACAAAGAGGCCGGGCGGGAGATGTTGGCCGTCCAAAACCCTTCTTCCGGTGAATTTTTGACCGTTTCTTTAGTCGAGAGTTAATCAGTCATACATGACTTACTATTTACTTCCAATAAAATGATTTTAGTATTGCATAACTGATTTTAATATCCCGTTGGTGATGACAAATGCTTACACGAGTTCAGATACTGCGCGAGGCCATAACGAGGGTGGTCGAGATCCTCGCTTCTCGCAAGATAAAAGTCATACAAAGAGGCCTCATCGCCAAGGTTGAATACAATAACGCAGGAGTCCCAATTGCGGTTTACGTGCCATACGTTCCTGATGATGCAAGCGAGGAGCTTTGCGACGCAATCCAGGGCTTTGTGGACCATGAGATTGGCCATGTTCTCGACTCTGACCCTGCTGCATTGAAGAAGGCGCGTGCGCTCAACGTCCAGGCGCTGCACAACATCGTCGAGGACGTCTATGTCGAAGCTGCGCAAGAAAAACGCTTCCGCGGGGCCGCATACAATCTTGACCGGACACGTCAATTCTTCATCAACAAGGTCGTCATACCAGGCATGGCAGACCCGGAACGGCGAAAGCAGCTGTTGCTGAACTGCGCCCTTCGCGCTTGGGGCGGCCAGCTGCCGATGATCAACTTCATGGCAGACAAGTGGGGGTTCACGGACGGATTGAACGAGCGCGTTCCTGAAGAGTTCAAAGGCCGGCTGAGAAGCATGCGCTCCTCCCACGACGCTCTTGCGCTGACGCTGGAGCTGAAGAAAATTCTGACTGAACCAGAGGCGCCGGAAGAAAAAGGGGGCGGCGCCGAGAAGGGCGGCTCGGGTTCAAAAACTGAAAAGAAAGAAAAGCCCACAAAGTCGTCAAAAGGCGGAGAGGAAAAAGAGAAGCCGAAGGAGAGCGCGGCTGGTGACGAACCTCCGCCGAAAGAAGGAAAAGCGGACGAAGAAGCTAGGCCGGAGGAAAAGCCCGACGACGAGCAAGATGGCAAAGAGGGTGATGATGTTGGGCCGGGCGGAGCCGAGGGGGAAGGGGGTGAGGAGGCAGACTCGCCGCCCGGCGGATCGTCTGGAAGGGACTCTGCGACTGATGGAGAGGACGGGGACGCTGATGAAGGCGATGGCGAAAAGAGTGGTGCCGGCGAAGGGGGTGAGTCCGATGCGGGCGCTGCAGAGCCATACCTGTCGGACGATGACTTGGCCAAGGTCGAGAGCTTTGACGACGCACTGTCTGATGCGATCCGTAAAGACACATTAGAGTCCATTGCGCACCAGGACTATTTGATATTCAGTAGGGACTTTGACCGCGTAGTCCCGATGGAGCAGCTGATTGCTGAGCGGGGGCGAGTTGAGTCCAGCAAGTTGCGCGAATACGTGTCGCAAATCGAGGACGAGTATCGACCGATGGTCGGGGCCATGCAGAAGGACATTGAGCGGATTTTAGCCTCCCGCTCGCTCTCTTCTTGGGAGGCCGGCCGTCGCTCAGGGAGACTCAATGGGGCCTCTTTGCATCGCCTGGCAGTCGGCGATGATCGTGTGTTCCGGCGCCGCATAGACGGCATCAAGATGGAGACGGCGCTTACCATCTTGGTTGACGCCTCCGGCTCGATGTCAGGCTCCCGCATTCATGTGGCCACGAGTTCCGCATTGGCGCTTTCCGACACCCTGGACAGACTCAAGATTCCGCACGAGGTCATTGCCTTTACGACTGCCGGCTGTTTCCCATCATCTTCCGGCTTTGCCGAATCAAGTAGGGAGTTGTCGGCGATGGGCAAGAAGTATGGCCGCTCTGAGACGATTCTGATGCCGATCTTGAAGTCATTCAATGACAGGCTGACGGACGCAAAGAGAGACAACTTCGCGGCCTTGCCCATGCTGGGGATTCTGAACCAGAACCCTGACGGTGAATGCCTGATCTACGCCGCTGAGCGCCTGCGACAGCGACCAGAGCGGCGAAAAGTTATGTTGACCCTGTCTGATGGTGAGCCATGCTGTCCTGGCGATTATGTCGCCCAGCACTTCCACCTCAAGCATGTCGTCGATAAGCTGAACAGCGAGGGCATAGAAACCGTCGGCATCGGCATTCAAACCGACGCTGTTGCCGGTTTCTATAGCAAGCATGTCGTCATCGACAAGCTGTCAGACATGCCGACTGCCGTTATGCGGCAACTGGCTAATGTGTTGTTGTAAGTCCATGTGAAGTGATGTGAAATCATATCATGTGATTTCACATCACACCGTATGAAATCAAATCAAATCAATTGATTGCATTTGGTTTCGCCTCTTCTCGTCCGAAATTTACATCGCGCTGAGACGCACACCATCCTGTGAATAAGGGCGAAAATTGACACTTGAATTCAGTCAGTAATTACTGACTTTTTGAAAAAACGCTGATACAGTAGCCGAGATTTTTTAAAGGGGACGCCATGACTGCTACCGCTGCCGACACCATTGACTGCCAACTATGTGGAGCCAAGGTCCACGCAATGAAGATCCATTTGCGCGACTCTCACCCGGAAGTCACCCTGGAGCAATACCAGGAAGCGCACCCATCCGCACCGATTCACTCCCCCTACGCGCTTGAGCGTATCCGCGAAGCCACCGCGGCAAAGGAGGCGGCCGTGTCCGCCTCTACTGAATTTGCCGCCGGCAAGGCGCCGCTTCATGAAGTCTTCAAGCTGGGGGCTGTTAAAGGCGCAATGAGCGCCCGCGGCACCGCCATCATGATCAATATCCTTGATGCGGGCGAATTCACCAATATGGTGCCCAAGAAGGATGATGGCTACGTCTACGATATTCCGAACCTGAAGGACGTGCT
Organism: Chromobacterium sp. ASV23; assembly: GCF_016428945.1. Lineage (NCBI taxonomy): Bacteria > Pseudomonadati > Pseudomonadota > Betaproteobacteria > Neisseriales > Chromobacteriaceae > Chromobacterium > Chromobacterium sp. ASV23. Next base: position 39,214 of record NZ_JAELTR010000008.1, on the reverse strand, counting down.
GCTGGCGCTTGAGGTCGATATACCCTGCTACATCTGGGGCCACGCCGGCACCGGCAAGACAACCTTGGTCGAGCAGGTCTGCGCGCGGACGAACCGGCCGATGCTGCGCGTTCAGCACACGGTCAACACCGAAGAGAGCCACATCATCGGCGCTAAGACCGTTCGTGATGGTCAGGTGCTTTTCGATCTCGGCCCTCTGGCGCTCGCAATGAAGCATGGCTGGACTTATGTTGCCGACGAGTATGACTTCGCTCAGCCATCGGTGCTGTCGGTTTATCAGCCGGTGCTGGAGGGCAAGGCGCTGGTGATCAAAGAGGCCGATCACGAAAACATGGTGATTGAGCCGCATCCCAACTTCCGCTTCGTGGCGACGGGTAACACGAACGGGACGGGTGACGAGACCGGCCTCTATGTCGGAACGTCTGTTCAGAACGAGGCCAACTATGACCGCTTCGGCATGGTGATTCACAAGAAATACATGCCCGAAGAGGAAGAGGCGAAGATTTTGCAGTTCCAGGGAGGCCTGGAACTGGAGGACGCAAAGCGCATGGTGACGTTCGCTACGAAGGTCCGCGAAGCATACGACGCCCGCAAGATCAGCAAGCCAATCTCCCCGCGCACGCTCATCTTTGCTTCCGTGATTGGCGTCTGCCGCGGGAACCTACGGGCTGGGGTCGAGCGCAGTTTTATGTCCAAGCTGACTTCCATCGACTACAAGGTAGTCGAGGAATTGGCGCAGCGAGTGCTGGGGTGAGCGATGGCGCAACTCATCGAGCAGTATGAGGCGCTGATCCATAAGCTGGCGAGGCGGGCGAATACCCGTCTTCGCGCCGCCGGCTGCGATGGTGCTTGTCTGGAAGATCTGCTGCAGGAGGCTCGGCTGTGCTTTGTGCGGGCAGAGCGGGGGTTCGACCCGGAGGCCGGGGCGAAATTCATCACCTACCTCTACCTGGCGATTGAGCGAGGCTTAAACCGCTATATCGACGGTTTGATTGAGGCCGGCCTGGCGGAGGTCAGTGCCGACAATCTCGCCCAGGATGACGATGGTCAACGGTATGACTTTTTCGACCGCTATGTGTCGGAAGAGACGCTTTCGCCGGAGGAAATCATCGAGCGAAAGCAGTCCTTCCAGCACAACCTCAAGCGGGTGGCAAAAGACAGCGTTGCCTTAGCCATCGTCCGAAACGTAATCAGCCCAACCCAGGCGCTAGAGCAGGCCTTCCATGAGCATGTGCAGGATAGGGTCGAAATGATCACCGCCGGCGAGTTTCACGGGCGGCCGCCGAAGACGTGCGGGCTTAACTTCATCGCCCGCTTCTGCTCTGGCGGCGATTGGAAGAGCCGTAATCGAGCCACCAAGCTGATCAAGCAAGTGTATGCCGACTACTTGCCAGCGTGAATCGGTCAAACTTTTATACCTGATAATCAGTAATTGCTGACTGAAAATGATAGATATTTCATTGAACAACCGCTCCAACTTCTCGCTGGGCGAGTCCATGCTGCAGGTGGATAAGCTGGTCAGACTCTCTGCTGAGGCCGGCTACAGGACGGTCGGCCTGGCTGACACCATGACGATCTCTGGCCTCCCCCAGCTCTTCGGCGCCGCCAAGAAGTGCGGCGTGAAGGCGGTGATGGGCGTCGGGCTTCGCATCTACAAAGATCCTCTGGCGAAGAAGGATGGCGCCGCAACGAACTACAGCTACAACCTGAAGGCGTTCATTCGCAACGAAGCAGGCCTGCGGCAGATGATGAACCTGCTCTCATTGGCAAACGACGAGGCTCACTTCTACTACCACAGCCGGATTGGGCTTGAGGAGGTGATCAGCCGTCTTTCGCCGGAGAATTTCTTCCTGACGACCGGCGATATGTTTGGCCTGATGTCACTGCCCAATGAGCTGACCTCTGAGCGCCACGCCCAGCAGCTGCTCGACGCCGGCTTTGAGCTTTATGGTGAGCTGACGCCAGTAAATAGCCCGCTGTTCGACAAGGTGAACCGGCGCACCATTCTCCTTTGCGACAAGTTGGGGCTGCCCACCATGTCAGGTTATCCCGCGCTATACGCAGAGCCAGACGACGCCGATGCGCTTGGCGTGCTGCGCACCATCGTCAGCAACAGCAAAGTATACGATGGGAAGCCCAAGACGCCGGCCGCGCGCGACCACTGCCCGGAAGAGCCTAAGAAGTTGATTGAGCGGCTTGGGGCAATGAAGGCCAGGCTTAGCACGCTCGACGGTATCGACGCCGGAGATCTTATCCGAAATAGCCTAAAGGGCAATCAGGCCATTGCTGACGGCTGCACATATACCTTCGAGAAGATGGCGCCATGCATGCCCAAGATGGCTGAAGACGAATTCGGTGAGCTGGTGGCGTTGGCTAAGGCCGGCTGGGCCAAGCGGTTCGACGGGGAAGTTTTCGGCTATAAGCCGGCGCCGGATGAGCTGCGCCACTACGCTGAGCGCCTCAAGTTCGAGCTGGAGACCCTGAACCGCATGGGTTTTTCTGGCTACTTTCTGATGGTCCGAAAAATCGTCAATTGGGCGCGGGAGAACGGGATCAAGACGGGGCCAGGCCGGGGATCGGTTGGCGGCTCGCTGGTTGCCTACCTGATAGGGATTACCGAGGTCGATCCGATTCGTTTCGGGCTTTACTTCGAGCGTTTCATTAACCCTAGCCGCGTTGACTTGCCCGATGCCGACCTTGACTTCGCATCTGCCCGGCGGCTTGAGATTATCGAATGGCTGCGGGATGAATACGGTGATGAATACGTTGCCGGGATCTCCAACTACACCACGCTGCAATCGGCATCTGCCTTGCGCGACACCGGCCGCGTCTACCAGTTGCCGATCTTTGACCTGGACTGCACGAAGGCAATCCCCAAAGAACGCGGCGAGTCGATGCCCTTGCTTGAGGCCTACGAGAGTGTGCCGGCGATCAAGAAGTTCGCCGAGAAGTATGAGGACATTTTCGTGAACGCTGTGAGACTGGAGGGCGCTGTGCGGAGCTTTGGTCAGCACGCCGCTGGCGTGATTGTCGCCGGTGAGCCGATCAGGAACCGCGCTGTGGTAGAGACCCGAACTGGCGGCCCCGTCACCAATTGGGACAAAACCACCGTAGAGGATTGGGGCTTGATCAAGCTCGACGTGCTGGGTCTGTCCACGCTTGATGTCTTGTCTCACGCGCACGACTTCATCTTGGAGCGATACGGGGTCGATGTGGACTTCACCAGGCTGGACCTGACGGACGAAAAGGTGCTGGAGGCATTCGGGAAGGGTGACACGACGGCTGTCTTCCAGTTCGAGTCACCAGGCATGAAGGGGTTGCTCAAGTCGTTGGCGGAGCGGGAGAGGCTCACCTTTGACGACATCACCGCGGCGACCGCCCTTTACCGACCAGGCCCAATGGACTCTGGCATGCTCGACGACTATGTCGCGCGTAAGCAAGGGCGCATGCCTGTCGAATACGACCACGAGCTGATCGAGGCCGCCACCAAGGACACCTATGGGGTGATGGTCTACCAGGAGCAGGTGATGCAGGTAACGCGGGACATGGCCGGCTTCACCATGACCGAGGCCGATCACGTTCGTAAAGCGATGTCCAAAAAGGACCATGACAAGCTGGCCAGCTTTGCCGAGAAGTTTGTCGCCGGCGCCACTGAGCGCGGGGTTGACCCCTCGATCGCGGAGGCTGTTTGGTCGAAGATGGCGAGCTTTGGTGAGTATGGCTTCAATAAATCACACTCTGTCGCCTACACCCTCATTTCCTGGATGACCATGTGGGTCAAGGTTTACTACCCCACCGCCTTTTACGCGGCGACGATGACGGTCGAAGATAAAGAGGAAAAAGTCACCTCGCTGGTGGCGGACGCGAAGCTGCATGGAGTCAGCGTGCGTATGCCCGACATCAACACATCCACGCACCGTATCGAGATCCTCGACGTCGGCACCCTGCTGCTGCCCTTCAAGACCATCAAGGGCGTCAGCGAAAGCACGGCATCCCACATTCTTACGGCACGGTCGCACGCGGGGGAGTTTTCCAGCGTTGCGCACTTCGAGGAGGTGCTGTCCGAGCTGGGCATTAAGGGCAAAGTGAATGCCCGAGTGCGCGATGTAATGGATAAAGTGGGCGTCTTTGCCTCAATTCAGCCTGATGCGCTGCCGGCCTCCGATGCGTCCAGGCTCAAGGACCAGATGATTCTGGTGCCGGGCTACGTCACAGAAATCGTCAAGGCCGATAGGCCGGTTGACGCGGGAAAGACGGCGCAGGACAAGCTGATTGTGGTGCTGAGCGAAATGCGCGTATGTGGCGAATGTTCGCTTGCAGGTAAAACCCACCCGCTGCCCCGGCTCGGCAAGTCGCCAAAGTTCATGATGGTTTTCGACTGCCCCAACTGGAAAGAGGAGCAAAGTGGCAAGATTCTTGAGGGTGATGTGGGCAAGCATGTTCGTGCAGCGCTAGCGGCCGCCGGCCTGAGCGAGAGCGATGGCTACTTCACCACCCTCGTCAAAGCGGCAAAGGACGGGAAGTCGCTGACGTCCGATCAGATCAAGTGTTGCTCCGGCTTTATCGAGCGCGAGCTGGAGATACTCAAGCCGCCGGTGATCATTCCGATGGGCGCGGCTTCAATCAAGCATTTCCTGCCGGGCCACAAGGGCGGCACGAAAGAGCTTGTTGGCAAGGTCTTCTTCGACAAGAAGCTCGACGCCTCGATCATCTGCGGTTTCAATCCCGCGACCATCATTTACAACCCCGAAGAAGCCAAGACGCTCGCCGCGGTTGCAGAGCGAATTGCTGAGAGCGTCAGCTGAGCGCGGGTGCCCTGCCCTCCTGCTTAGCTGAGTAAAAATAACCACGTCACATAACATGAAAGGTGAATTATGAGTCAGGCACTATCTGACGCCGAGCTGGACGCAATGCTTGCGGACTTGCCCACCGAAACCACGCCCGCCCGCAAGAATGAAGCCGCAGGCACTGAGGCAAAGGCTGAACCGCCTCCCTCCCCCGCTGAGCCGCCGAAGGTTGTGCAGCCCTCCCCTCGCCCCAGCGCCGGCAAGCTGGCGATCACAAACTTTGTCGATCCCGAGCAGTTGCGGAAGGACGTCTCCATCTCTGATGCGAAGCTGGATGAGGAGCTGATCAATCACTCCGCCATGCTCGCCTACTACGGAGGCTTGGCGACAAAGGCTCGCCTCCAGCGCGACAAGTGCAAGACCTCGCTGGAGATTGGTGAGGCCAAACTGTCCGAAACTATCCGTCAGCGGATGATGGACGATGGCCAGAAAGTGACCGAGGCTCGCCTGGAGCAGCTGGTTCGCTGCGATCCAAAGTATGCGATGCTCCGACAGCTCTACGACGAGGCGAATGCCGCATGCGAGCAGGCCTTGGTTGCCCTGGAGGCGTTCAAGCAGCGCTCATCTATGTTGATCCAGCTCGCCTCCTCCAGTCGTCAGGAGCGCGGGGCTGATCTGGCGATGCGCGGCATCGATGCGGCGAAAGAGTCCGCAATGGCTGCCATCAGGGGGCGCGCTGCTTGAGTAGAAAAATCAGTCAGCAGTGACTAAATTTAATGATTAAATCCAGTCACTGCTGACTATAATAAACATACCGCGAAACTAGCACCGCTTAGTGCTTAGTTGGTTTCGCACCTCTAAACAAAATAAAGGAAATACACAATGTCTGCACTTCTTGAAATGCTTGCCAAACGCTCTGCCGCGATCAAGGGGGCTTCTGGTAATCGAGAGAAGGCCATTACCCCCGAGAGTGGCGCGACCCGTTATCGCATTCTGCCTTCCTGGCGCAAGACGGCTGACGGCAACTTCGACTCCCAGGCGGAGTTCTTCCACGAGTTCGGCCAGCACTTTATCAAGGGTGTAGGCGAAACCAAGCCGAAGGCTGTGTATCTCTGCCTGAGCAAGACCTACGGCCGCCAGTGCCCGGTTTGCGACAAGTTGGCTGAAGGCATTGCCAAGTCGTATGACGACGACGTGATCAACGCGCTGAAGGAGGCGAAGGCGCAGGGCAAATATCTGTTCAACGTCCTGATGCCCGAGTCTGGCGACCCGAACACCCCGAAGATCCTGGCGCTGCCGCCGACCGTGGCCCAGCAAATCTTCGACAACATCACCGAATGGGGCGAGGAGATGATCTCGCTGACCGGCGGCCGCGACGTCATCATCGAGCGCACCGGCACCGGCCTCAGCACCAAGTATGCCGTTCGCGTCCACCCGAAAACGACGGACGTGCCGGCTGCCGTGATGAACAAGATCCACGACCTGGATGAATGGGTGAAGCAGGAGAACGACGAGCAGGAGCGTCGCGCGCTGGCTTCTATCGGCGCAGTCGCCGGTTTGTTGGCCGCGCCGGCCGGAATTACGACCGGGTCCGCCCCGAAGCCGGCCTCCACTCCGATTGCTGACTTTGGTAGCGCAGATGAGGACGATGATGCGCTGCGCACGCTGGAGATGGCTGCCCCCGCTGCCGAAGGGGCGCCCGCATCTGCCCCTGCTGAGGCGGCTCCTGCCGCTGCGGCCGGCGCTGATGTGGATCTGGACGCACTGCTGGCTACTCTGTAATGAACCCTCAAAGGGCAGGCTCGCGCCTGCCCTTTTTGCGTAAAGGAGAACCGTCTTGAGTGCTACCGTTCTTGTCGATGGCAACAACATCGGCAATGCACACAACAGCGCCAACAGGCTGACCAGCAACGGCATGCAGGTTCAGGCAATTTTCGGGATGGTGCGGACGATGCGCAACCTGCTCGAAAAAATCCCAGGCTCCGATCCGATAGTGCTGTGGGACGGGCGAGCGCAGTGGCGTTATGACCTCTTCCCTGAATACAAGTCGAACCGCAAGGACGAGAACAGCAGCCCGGCAGACCAGGAGCGTCGTGCGGCATACCGGGCGCAGCAGCCGTTGATTGTTGAGGGGCTTTCATACCTTGGCATCGTGCAGATGACTGACAAAAAGGGCGAAGCAGACGATCTGGCCGGCTTTCTCGTTAGAAGCGCATCCAGGCCTATGGTGCTGATGACGGCGGACCAAGACTGGCTGCAGCTCGTCAACCGCACGACCGTCTGGTATGACCCGATATCCGACCGGAAGGTATCCCTGAAGAATTTTGCCGAGTTCACCGGCTTTGTCGATGCGCGGTCCTTTCTGCAGGCGAAGGCGCTGCAGGGCGACAGGTCTGACTGCATTCCAGGAACGGGCAAGCTGGGTGAAAAGCGCGTGCCGCAATTCTTGCTCGACCACAACAGCGTTGAGCAGTTTTTGGCAAAGGTGGACGCGGGCGAACATCCCCTGAAATACGTCTACGAAAAAAACCTGGCATCGCCGGAGGGGCGGGCCATTTTCGAGCGGAACATGAAGCTGATGAACCTGCTCGATGCTCCACGACCCCTCAACGAAAATCTTCAAATCATCAAACGACCGCTCGACCGTGACGGCTTCTATGACTTCTGCTGCCGGTTCAACTTCCTGAGCATCTTGAATGACTTTGACCGCTTTATACAGCCATTTGAAAGGGCATAAACATGGCTAAATCCCCTTGGGACGCAATGAACGACGCGCTGGGTTTCACTGGCGCGCAATCCATCGACACCCTGCATTACATGGACACCGGCCTGCCGCCGTTCAACAAGATCATGTCTGGCCACTACGACAAGGGGCTACCCAACGGCAAAATGATCGAGATTTATGGCGAGTCGTCCTCCGGTAAGACGCTGATGGCGACCAACATGATGATCAGCGCCCAGCAGTGTGGTGGCGCCGCCATCTTCATCGACTTCGAGCGCTCTTTCGATGTTGGTTTTGCCGCGAAGCTGGGTCTGAACCCGAGCCAGGCGTTCAGCTACCACAAGCCGCGCAGCTGGGAGGAAGGCAACAACGCGATCATCAAAGCCGCACGCTGGATTCGAGACAAGAAACTGATCCCGGACGACGCCCCGATCCTGGCCGTTCTGGACTCTATTGCCGCTGCGCCGGCCGCCTCGACCGTTGCGAAGGACATCGACGACCTGAACATGAATGACACCACCGCCCTGGCCCGTGTGACGTCCACCACCTTCAAGTCGATTAAGCAGCACGCCGACGACCTGAATGTCACGCTGGTCTACTTGAATCAAGTTCGGGACAGCATGGACATGTATGGCCCGAAGACCAAGACGCCGGGTGGGCGCGCAGTGGTGTTCTTTGCCGACGCCCGCTTCGAGGTGAAACGCAAGATTGAGCGTGACCCCAAGACCAAAGAGGCTGTTGGCCAGGTGATTACCGTCAAGAACATCAAGAACAAGTTCGCGCGGCCTGAGCAGTCTTTTGAGGTGCCCGTCACCTTCCTGGACAATGGTGGCGTGGAGTTCGATGTTGTCGCGGCAACTGTGGAATTCGCAGTATCAAAAGGCATGATTGAACAGGCAGGTTCGCGTGTTATTTGGGGCGGAAAATCCCTTTACAAGAGTCAGGTAATTGAGGCCGTTAAGAAAGATCCAGACGGTCTGAGGAAGCTGACGGAATGGCTGGTTGCCAACGATAAGAGTGCAGCCGACGATGCTGCCGCCGGCAGCGACAAAGACTACAGCGATGCGGAATGTGAGTCCGCCGCGTAGTTTCAAGTCAATTGATATGATATGACTTGAAATCAATTGAAGTGGATTCAAATGAATCCACTTCAATGCATTTGATACGGTATAGATTCAAATGGTATGAGCTGATTCCAATTCAATTCAATTGGATTGATTTTTAAGGGTGAGTATGGCGACCTACTGCATGGAGTTCATTGGAGGGCCGGAGGATTTCGCGGGAGTGGCCGGCGAGTTCAATAGCTTGAGGTTGGGCCTTGCCTGGCATAAGCGTCTGGCGCCGGGCGACCGGCTGGTTTTGTTTCGATCAAAGACCGCGGAGGTCTTCGGGGTGGCTGAAGTCACGAGGACCGAAAAAGCGAAGCTGCCTGAGCTGTTTTCGGCACATGCCCGGCACAATCACAAGGAGGCGGGCCAGTCGGACCCGCAGGGTGCCCCAGAGCGTCGCCGCGCGTCCATGACCAAAATCTACGGCCCGCAGCGGGTGACGGACGGCCGCTACGGGACTGCGATCTACATGAGGATGATCGACAATGACTTCGGCGTTTAGGTTTGCCCCGATCCCCAGCGGCAGGCCCGATAGAACGACCTTTGAGGTTTTCAGAGGGCGCCGCTTTTACGGCCACTATCACGTCTTCAAAACGGGGGCGAGAGTCTATATGGCTCTTCGTCACCGCTCCGAGGTTTATCGCGCCGGCAACGGGTGGGCTATGGACAATGACCTGGTGCGCTTGCTGAGAACGCGAGGCTGCAACGCGATAGGGGTTGACGTGGTCGGTGATGAAGCGGGCGAAGGCGAGCGCTATGTGACCCAGGCACACTTCTATGACCCCAAGCATGGGAACGACTTCGGGGGCGAGTGCGACAAGAGCAGCGCGCGCGATACGCCGCAGCGGTTTGTCCGTCTGGAGTTCTTCAAACGGCAGACCGGGCTGTCGATCGCATCCAAGCGCTATACCGACTACGCAAAGCGCTGGAGGCCAAAAAAGGCAGAGCGATGGGAGACCGACCTGGCCAAGATGATCGCCGCTGACGAAGGCGCGGGCATGAAATTAGCCGCCGCTTAGGGTGAGGGGCTTCCAGCCCCTTTTCTTTAGAATACAAAATCAGTCACTACTGAGGTATATTAATGATTGCAGCCGCCGTAATGTGTTTGGCACTCAATGTCTTTCATGAGGCAAGAGGAGAGCCACTTGCCGGACAGATCGCCGTCGCGCAGGTGACGATCAATCGCGCCAAAGAACAAGACGGTGTCTGCTCGGCCGTGTTTGAGGACAAGCAGTTCTCATGGGTTGATGCTCGGACCCGCGTGAAGCGCGTAGACGGCAAGGTTGTGAGCATCCAGCTAAAGAGGCGGGCACTGCCCAATGACGAGAGAGCGTGGGCGTCTGCCGTCTCTGTTGCGGCCGGAGCACTCGCGGGGGTGTATCCCGACTATGTGCGCGGTGCCAAGTTTTATCATGAAAAATCAGTAAGACCTGACTGGTTAAAGCATTTTAAGAAGGTGGCCGTCATCGGCAACCATGTTTTTTATAAAGGGCAAAAATCGTGATTTCCTTCTACGACACGAACCTGAACCAAGTTACCCTCTCGCCGGCGAAAGACCCGATTATGGAGAAGACGGTCATGGGCGCTATCGAATCCGCGCTGAAGCGGATCGGCAAGCACCGGCTGACCCACTACACGAGGAGGGGCGCGGAGCTGACGCCAGGCTCCAAGTATGCGGTGGGCCGTCTTGCATCTGCAGGCGATGTTGCCCGCGCCTTGCTGGTCTACGCGGGCATTGACCCGGTCGTCCGACCCAGCGGCGACGAGCAATACAGACATGGGCAGCATGTTCGTTTGGATCATTTCTGGCGCTGTCTCTTCCAGATCGTGAAAACGATGCAGGACAAGGACTGGACCGACTTCATCAAGAACATCGAGGACTTCCGCCAAAGCTACTACGACAAGGTAAACGCAGCTGCGGCAGGCAAGGTAAGTCCCGACACCCCCATAGACCAGGCGGCGCCTGCAGAGCAAAACGACAGCCAGCCCGACGCGGGCAGCAAGAGTAAAAAGCCAAGTCCATTCCCGCTGATCTTCGGCCGTCTAAAAGAGGTGGAGGGCAAGCTGGATACCGTTATCGAGCATGCGGTCTGGCTGGAGGAACAGGTCGCCGGCGCTTTGGAGATGCGGCCGATTGAAGCCAGCTCGCATCACATGGTCAGCGAGGTCTCCCGCGGCCAGGCTGCATCTATGCGTGAGGGCATCGAAATCCTGACCGCCCATCAGGGAACGCCCTTCCAGGTTTACAGCGGAATCAGCAAGCGTTCCGGCAACCCGATCACCGTTATTGTTGGCCCCGAAGCGGGCCGCTCATTCATCATCAGCAACGCTGCATAAGGCACAGATCCATGAAGCCCTACGGTCTTATGGCCGACGTCCACGCCCACAACTGGACGTTTGCCGCCTCCGTCACGTCTGAAGGCGTGAACAATCGCCTGAAATTTCTTCTCGACGACATCGAGCGCTGTGCGGACGAAACCGCCGCAGCGGGCGGCGATAGCCTGGTTATAGCGGGCGATCTCTTCCATGTTAGGGGGTCGGTTGCCCCCAGCGTCCTGAACCCAACAAAGGCAGCTCTGGAGCGCATTCGCGCCAAGCACCCGGCAATGGACATCATCATCTTGGCCGGCAACCACGACATGGAGCATCGTCACAGCTCCGAGGTTGGCAATTCAGTGCAGGCCCTGGCCGGCCCTGGCGTTCAGATCATCAATCACCCAACCCTTCTTCCGACGCGCGGGATGCTCTTGCTGCCGTGGGACGAGAGCGTCAATGAGCTGAAGGCCAAGATCGAGGAATGGGTCTACGACATAGGCCATGATGGGGTGTCGTTGGCCGACTACGACCTGATTTTGCACGCACCAATCGACGGCGTGATTCCGGGGCTTCCCGACCACGGCCTGACTCACGAATGGCTGGCATCGCATGGCTTCCGCCGAGTGCTGTCTGGCCACTATCACAACCACAAGCGATTCCCAGGAAACGTCTACTCAATCGGAGCCATTGCCCACCATACCTGGAACGACGTCGGGACCGATGCCGGCTTCTTGATTGTCGGCGCCGATGTGGAAGACGTGACGTTCCGCGCGAGCCACGCGCCGCGCTTCTACGACGTGCGCGACGAGGATCTTGCGGACGAAACGACCCTCGCGTTGGCGGTAGCCGATTGCTATGTCCGGGTGCGCTTGCCAAAGACCCGTTCGACCGAGCTGGAGGAGATCCGCAAGCAGCTTGAGGACATGGGCGCGCGCGCTGTGGTCTTCAACATCGTCAAAGAGCGCGTCATGGAGCGCGAGGCGGGCGCGGTGGCGACGGTGCGAGCTGGGGCGTCTGTCGAGGTGTCGGTTTCAGACTATGTGAAGTCGAAGCCTGAGTTTGCCGATACGGGCGCGGACATCATCAAAGCCTGCCTGTCGGTCTTGTCCGAAGTGGCCTAATGCCCGTCCGGGCGCTGGGCGCGAAACTCATTTCACTTTCATGGGGCAGCAATGAAGATCCTCGACCTACACATCAACAATTTCCTGACCATCGGCTCCGCCAGGCTCAACTTGGCCGACAAGGGGCTGGTTTTGGTCCAGGGCGTGAATGAAGACGACAGCTCGGCCGAGTCGAATGGCGCCGGCAAGTCTTCAATCGTCGATGCCCTCTCATGGGCGCTCTACGGCAAGACCGCCCGCGGCGAGGCCGGCGACAGAGTGGTGAACCGCACTGCAAAGCGCGACTGCCGAGTCTCGGTAAGAATTCTCGACGGCGACAATGTGGTCCGCATCGAGCGCCACCGCAAACACAAGGAATTCAAGAACTCGACCCTTGTTTATCTGGAGCCGCCGGAGGACATCGCAGCGAGCGCCGGCGACCCGGCCATTGCGCTGCATAAAGGCACGGAGGCTGAGACGCAGCTTGTGATCGAGGAGATCATCGGCAGCAGCTACGAAGTGTTCTGCGCCGCGGTCTACGCCGGCCAAGAGAACATGCCCGACATCCCCAACATGACGGACAAGCAACTGAAGAGCCTGGTGGAGGAAGCTGCAGGCATCACAAGGCTTGAACGAGCGTATGAGGTTGCCAAAACCAGACGCGCGGATGCCGACGGTGCGGTCAAGATGCTCCAGGTCAAGGTCGAAGCGGTGGCGGCGAGCGCTACCCGAGCGGAGGGGCGTCTTGCCGAGCTGCAGGACCATAGAGACGCATGGGAGGCTGGCCGAGCTGGCCGCGTCGCAGAGGTGCGCGGCAGGGCTGCCGAAGTCAGCAAGAAGGCCGCCGCACTGGTCGCTGCCGTGAAGACTCGCAATATTGGCGAGAAAACAGCGCGGCGCGCCGAAGTCCAGGGGGCCATTGACTCTCTCAAGCCCGCGGCAGCAGCGTATGAGGCCGCGCAGCGGGCAGAGCGGGACGCAGAACGGAAGCTGACGCTTCTGCAGGCTGAATATGATCGGCTCGCCGGCGCGGCTAAGCACACGAAAGCGGAGATCGACGCGCTGGCGTCGGGCATGCCGTGCAAGAGCTGCGGCGCGCTGGCGCCGGCCGACAAGGTGGACGAAATCAGGGGGCGACTCACTGCTCAGCTGCGCAACGAAGTCAGCGCGGCCGGCGCCCACAAGCGAACCATCGAGGAGGCTGAGGCTACTTTGCGCAGCGCGCGGGAGGCGACGGCCGCAGCAAAGGCCGCCATCCCAGACACCGCCGCGCTTACAAGCGAGCTTGCTGCCCTGGATGCAGAGATTGCCGCCGATCATGCCGACCGCGCTCAGGTTGCATCGCTGGTTGACGCCGCAAAGCGTGAAAACGCTGAGGCCGAACGCCTTCAGGGTGAGGTGAACCCGATGGACGCTATGATCGACAGCGCCAAGACCGAGAAGGCGCGGATCGACGCTGAGCTTGCCGAGCTTCGGAGCAAGCTGCACCAGGCGAACGCCAATCTGGACATCGCCGAGTGCGTGGCCAAGGTGTTTGGCCCGGCCGGCGTGCGGGCGCACATCCTGGATACCGTCACACCCTTCCTGAACGAGCGCACCGCCGACTACCTGTCGGTTCTGTCGGACGGGAACATCAGCGCTATCTGGTCCACGCTTTCGACCACCGCGAAGGGCGAGCTGCGTGAAAAGTTCATCATCGATGTGACGAACGACAAGGGCGCCGAGACCTTCGCAGGCCTGTCCGGCGGCGAGAAGCGCAAGGTCCGTCTGAGTTGCATGTTGGCATTGCAGGATCTGGTTTCTGCGCGCGCCAGCAAGCCCATTGATCTGTGGGTTGGCGACGAGGTTGACGATGCAATGGACGCCGGCGGCCTTGAGCGGCTGATGACCATCCTGGAGCGAAAGGCGCGTGAGCGCGGGACGGTGCTGGTCGTGTCCCATTCTGATCTGAAAGATTGGGCCGAGCAGGTCGCCATCGTTCGCAAGTCGGGCGGCTACTCTCACGTAGAGGGGGCGTTGACGGTATGAGAAGCCACCGCTCATTTGCCGATATTCAAAGCGATGTCTATGCACAATTTCGGGCGCGGGAGCCGTATGCAATCGCCCTGGACATGCCGGTCTACGCCGAGATTGTTAGCGAGTCGGGCGACAAGACCGGGCGGCGTGCCAACATCGCGCCGGAGCGTTACATGCCGGAGTTCTCGCCGGACGGCATACAGGTGGGGGCGAAGACCGTCAGGGCCGACTACTTCATTAAGCAGGTCACAGGCAGGTCGGCAGATCGGTTTGCGGTGCAGCTGTTCGGCGCCGACGGAGTCCACTATCAGGTCAAGTCAGACGTTTTGGAATCATCCAGTAGCGAGTTCAAGGAGCTGATGATTTCACTGCTGAATGACACGGCGACAGTTACACCGCCTGCGCGGGCCGCCAGTCTTGAAAGCGCCTGGAAGGCCCAGGAGGAGCAAGAGAGGTTGCTGCAGCTGGAAAAGGCCGACCGTGAGCGCAGGGAGAAAGAGAAGCGTGAGGTTGAGGCGGCGGCCGCCGCCCTCGACCTTGAGTTGAAACGGGTCGTCTATGGCGACAAACATGGAAGTTGGTAATGGGCAAAATCGTTGATGTGCTGGGCTTTGACCCCAGCCTTAGAAATTGGGGAGTCTGCCACGCCGGCCTCGACATCGAGACGGGTGAGTTCGAGATCAAGGATCTGATCCTGCTGCAGACCGAGTCGGAGTCGAAGAAGAACGTGATCAAGCAGTCCGACGACTTGCGCAGCTGCCGAGAGCAGTTCGAGCGCGTGACCAAGTTGTGCGAAGGCAAGGCGTTTGCGGTGTCTGAAATCCCCTTCGTCAACCCGCGTGGCTATGCCAGCGCCAACTTTAACGCGGGCGTTGTGCTGGGCCTGCTTGGCTCACTGCCGATCCCACTGATCCAGGTTTTCCCGCAGGACGTAAAGCGGATCTTCACCGGCATGAAGGACGCCTGCAAAGAGGAGATGATCGAGGAGGCGGTCAAGCGCTACCCGAACGCGCCCTGGAAGATGCGCAAGTTCCGTGGGTCGATGAAGCTGACCAACGACAATGAGCACCTGGCCGACGCGGTTGCGGTCCTGCACGCAGGCATGGCGACAGAGCAGTATAAGCAGCTTGCGAGCTTGTATCGTTCCGCCCTTGCGGCGTAATACCCAGATATGGGATGCAGCGATGTTTTCTGGGCAAGCTGTTGTGGTTTGCCTTTAAATTTCGCTGCAAAAATCAGTCACAACTGACTATAATTTGCATCAAGTAATTCGACCAACGAACACAAAAGGAAGCACGATGTTTGTTACCAAGCGCGACGGCGCCAAAGAAGCCTTCGATCTGAGCAAAATTCAGCGCCTGAGCGAATTCGCATGCTCCGGCCTGAATGTCTCGCAGTCCGAGCTGGAGCTGAACATGAAGACCAAGTTCTTCGACGGCATCAAGACCTCGGATATTCATGAGGCTCAGATCATTTCCGCCGGCGAGCTGATTTCCAAAGACGCGCCCGACTATACCTTTGTCGCCGCTCGGCTGCTGCTGATGAAGGTCTACAAGGAAGTCAGCGGCGCTGCGAGCTACCCTACCCTGCGCAGCTACATTGAGCGCGGTATTGCTGAAGAGCGCCTGAACCCGAGCCTGGGCGAGTTTGACCTGGAGGCGCTGAACGCTGCAATTTGCCCTGACCGCGATCTGCTGTTTGACTATCTGGGCATGCAGACCATTGCCGATCGCTACCTGATCCGCGAGCGAGCGCAGCCAGGCAAGAACCCGGCCATCATCGAAATGCCGCAGCACTTCTTCATGCGTGTAGCGATGGGCCTGGCGTTGAATGAAGCAGACCGCACCGGCCGCGCCATCGAGTTTTACAACGTGCTGTCCAAGCAAGACTTCATGTCCTCGACGCCGACCTTGTTCAACGCCGGCACGTTGCACAGCCAGCTGTCGAGCTGCTATCTGAACAAGGTGGCTGATACCCTTATCGCGGACCCCGATACCAATCGATACGCCTCGATCATGGGCACGATTGAAGAGTGCGCCGTTCTGTCGAAGTGGGCTGGCGGCATCGGCACCGACTGGACCGCGGTGCGCGGCAACGGCGATGTGATCAAGGGCACCAATGGCAAGTCGGCCGGCATCGTCCCCTACCTGAAAATCTACAACGACGTGGCCGTCGCAGTGAACCAAGGCGGCAAGCGTATGGGCAGCTTCGCGCCCTACTTGGAAGTGTGGCATCCCGACTTCCCTGACTTCTGCGAGCTGAAGAAGAACTCCGGCGATGAGCGCCGCCGGGCGCATGACATTTTCCCTGCCGGCTGGGTGTGCGACCTGTTCATGCAGCGCGTGCGCGAAGGCGGCGTATGGTCGTTCTTCAGCCCGCGCCTCTATCCCGAGCTGCATGAGCTGCACGGCGCTGCGTTCGAGACTCGCTACATTGAGCTGGAGGCCGCTGGCAAGTTTGCTCGTCAGATGCCGGCCCTGGAGCTGTGGCGCAAGATGATCACCATGCTGTTCGAGACTGGCCACCCCTGGATCACCTTCAAAGACGAGTGCAACCGCCGCAACCCGCAGCAGCACGTCGGCGTGATTCACAACAGCAACCTCTGCACGGAGATTACCCTCAACACCTCCGACGACGAGACCGCCGTCTGCAACCTTGGCTCGGTCAACCTGCGCAATCACATCAAGCGCGTCGATGGCCGCCCGGTGATCGATACCATCAAGCTGCGCGAAACCATCCGCACGGCCATGCGTATGCTCGACAACGTGATCGATATCAACTTCTACCCGTCCGAGCGCGCAAGGAACGCCAACCTGCGTCACCGTCCGGTAGGTCTGGGCGTGATGGGCCTGGCCGACCTGCTGGCCATCGCCGGCGTGGATTGGGAAAGCCAGGAAAACCTGGAGCTGCAGGACACCCTGTTCTCGTTCTACAGCTACTTCGCCATTGAGGCGTCTGCGGATCTGGCGCGTGAGCGCGGCGCTTACCCGACGTTTGCCGGCAGTCTGTGGTCTAAGGGCATTCTGCCGATCGATACCGCAAACAAGGAAGCGGTTGCCCTGACGGCCGGCGCCGGCGCCCCGGAGCTGGATTGGGAAGAGCTGCGCCACAAGGTCGTGAGCCAGGGTATGCGAAACTCGAACTGCATGGCCATCGCCCCGACCGCGACCATCAGCAACATCACCAATACCACGCCATGCGTCGAGCCGCCGTTCGAGCTGGAATATACCAAGTCCAACCTGTCCGGCACCTTTACCGTGGTCGCCTCCGCCTCGTTATATGGCAAGACGAAGGAGGCCTTCAGCGTAAACCAGGAATGGATTATCAAAGGCGCCGCGGTGCGTCAGAAGTGGATCGACCAGGCTCAGTCCACCAACCTGTTCGTGCCGGCCACCATTCGCGGTCGTGATCTTGCTGCGCTCTACATGCTGGCTCACGAGAAGGGTCTGAAAACTACCTACTACCTGCGCCGCCAGATCGTAGAAATCGACGAGGTGAAGCAGAAGATCGGCAGCGAGTCGGCTGAGGCCAAGATGTGCTCTATCGACAATCCTGACTGCGAATCTTGCCAGTAAAATAATCAGTCATAAGTGACTATTTGCGGGGCTTCGGCCCCGCAGGAGCCAAAAGTGAAATACAAGCTGTTTACGTGCGCCCTGAACTCAATCGTCGCCCTCTACTGCCTGATCGCCGGCCCTGTCGTTCTCGCGCTTGGCAACTTGTTCCTGGGCATCGGTGGAGTGGTGGTTTCCGCCATCGCCGCCTACGCAGCGCGCTGCGAATACCTTGATTATCTCGACCTCAAAGACAGCCAAAAATTGAACCGGAGACCGCTATGAGCGAATACCAACACATCATCAACAACCGCCGCCTGATCGGTGGCGAGCGCTCCCAGCTGATGGCGATAAGCCCGATGAAGCACGTATGGGCGCGCGAATATTGGAATCAGATGCGGGCGAACAACTGGAATCCCGAAGAGGTGGACCTGTCCCGCGACGTGCCCTGCTACCGCAATGAGCTGACTGAGGAGGAGCGCAATATGTTCGACAAGGCTCTGGCCTTCCTGTCGAACCTGGACGGCATCCAGCTGCACAATCTGACGGACAATATTGCCCAACACGTCACCAGCCCGGAAGTGAAGATGGTGCTGACGCGCCAGGCCTATGAAGAGGCGCTGCACGTTGACAGCTACTCGGTGCTGGCGGAGGCGATCAGCGCCGACCCGATGGCCATCTACATGACCTTCATGCGCGACGAGATCCTGGCCCGCAAAAACGAATACATCATGCGCCAGTCGGCAAAGTTGAAGGACGACGGCTCTCCGCGCTCCTACGCCCTGGCGGTTGTGGCCAACGTCGCGCTGGAGGGCATCTACTTCTACAGCGGCTTCCTGTCGTTCTTCGGGCTGGCCAAGCGCGGCAAGATGCTGGGCGCGGCCGACATGATCCGCTTCATCCTGCGTGATGAGGTCGTCCATAAGAACTTCTTTGCCACGCAGTTCGACACGCTCAAGCAGGAGAACCCGGAAATCTTCACCGACCCGATCTTCTGGGCTGATGCGGTGGAAATTCTGAAGGCCGCGGTCGAGCTGGAGACTGATTGGGGCGTCTACATCACGAATGGCGTGCTGGGCTTCACCCCGCAGATCGTGGGCGACTATATCAAGCATCTGGGCAACGACGCTGCCGCTCTGCTCGGGATGGATGCGATCTACCCCGGCGTGAAGAACCCATGCGAGTGGGTGGACAAGTTCAGTCAGGTCAACAAGGACGAGACGAACTTCTTCGAGGGCAAAGTGAAGTCCTATCAAGTCGGAACGCTGGGCTGGTAATGTGAATTGGATTGGGTTGAATTCATATCATATCAATCCATTTGAAATGGATTGGATTCAACCCAAGTCGAATGATTTGGATTCACTTGGTTGGATGTGATTTGAGTTGATGTCAAATCAACTGATTGCAGTTCATACGATGTGAATTGAATTGGTCTCACACCATTTGATTGGATTTGAAGTGAATCGACGTCAGTTCAACCAGTTGGTCAGAAAGAGCCTTCCGTTCATCGATAACAGCGCCAATGCTGCGGCCTATATCGATGCGGTCGTCGAGAGTTTGCAGGCCGCTCTGGAGCAAGATGGCGAGGTGTCATTGCGTGGGCTTGGGGTGATCAGAGTAGCGAAGACAGCAAGGGGCGCCAGGGTCGTTTTTGAGCCGGCGCCCGTGATGAGATACATAGCAGACAAGCGAGTAAGAAAGCATGAAAAACAAGATTGAAGGCGTAGGCGTAGAGGTTGTGAAGTTCTCTACGTCTTGGTGCGGGCCTTGCAAGAGCTACGCGCCGGTTTTCCAGAAGGCCGCACAGGAGCTGCAGGGCGATTACAGCTTTGCGGAGGTGCTGCCGGAGGAAGTCGATTTTCGCAGCTACGGCGTGGCCAGCGTGCCCACCACCATCGTATTCGTGGACGGCTTCGAGCAGGGCCGGAGGCAGGGCGCAATGATGACGACGGAGCAGATCAAGCAATTTGTGGAGGCATCCCTGTGAAGCAGTATCGTGAATTGGTAGAAGACATCCTGGCCAACGGCCGCGACCGATCTGACCGCACCGGCACCGGCACCCGTAGCGTTTTCGGTCGGCAAATGCGCTTTGACTTGAGTAAAGGTGAGTTTCCGCTGGTGACGCTCAAGTTCACCTCCTTCCGCCTGGTGCTTGGCGAGCTGCTCTGGTTCCTGCGCGGTTCGACCGACAACAATGAGCTGTTGGCAGAGCGCAACTTCATCTGGCGCGAGTGGGCCACCGAGGAGGGCAATCTCGGCCCAATCTACGGCTACCAGTGGCGCAAGTGGGAGGGTTGGGACGGCAGTTGCGTGGACCAGATCGCTGAGCTGGTGAAAGGACTGCAGGAGCGTCCGTATAGCCGTCGGCACATCGTCTCGACCTGGAACGTGACCGACCTGCCGGATGAGCGGCTGTCGCCACAAGACAACGTGATGGAAGGCCGAATGGCGCTGGCTCCATGCCACACGATGTTTCAGTTCTACGTCGAAGACATGGATCTGGCCGATCGACTGCAATACGAGCAGCATTTCAAGAAGGGCGGCGATTGGAGTAAAGAGTCGTGCGAAAGGCTGGGTATCTGGCAGGCCGGCAACACCCCGGAGCAGGACGCCGAGCGCGTGGGCGCATACCTGGACGAGCTGGGTGTTCCTCGCCGGCGGCTGAGCTGCCAGCTCTACCAGCGCAGCGGCGACGTGTTTCTGGGCGTGCCATTCAACATCGCAAGCTATGCGCTGCTCACCCTGATGCTGGCACACGTCTGCGGGTATGCGCCGGGCGAATTCGTTCACACTCTGGGCGATGCCCACATTTACCTTAACCACATGCGCCAGGTGAATGAAATGCTGTCCCGCGACTGCCGGCCGCTACCTCGCTTGATTATCCAGTCGAAGGCGAAGGACATCTTCGCCTTCAGCCCAACTGACTTCAAGCTGGAAGGATATGATCCTCATCTGGCGATCAAGGCAAAAGTTGCGGTTTAAAAAAATCAGTAACAACTGACTGAAAAATGGTAAAAACGGGCTACAATGCAGCGCGTGGCCCGTTTTAATCGAGAAGAGGTTTCAATGAGTTTTGTGATGATCGCCGCGGTGGATGCCGAGACTGGCCTAATTGGCGCCGGCAACAAGCTGATTCATCGCGTCCCGGAAGACTTGGCACGCTTCCGGGAGCTGACCAAGCGCGCCGTGCTGGTGCTGATGGGGCGCAAGACGTTTGAGAGCTTGCCTGGTGCTGAGGCGGCGACCCAAGCGCGCAGAACCCCGCTCCCTGGACGCAACCTGGCCGTGCTGACCAATGGCTCAATGAAGGGCGACGGCTACCGCACCCCGGAGGGAGACGAGGTCTCCTTTGTATCGCGCGAGTCTGTAGACTCGATCATGAACTGGATGGAGCAGGGCGGGAAACAGCAGACCCTCTACATCGCCGGCGGCGCGCAGGTCTACCGCGAAATGATGCCCCGCGCCGACGCCATCGAGATTACCGAAATCAAGAAGCCTGGCTTCCAGGCTGTCGGCGACGTCTACTTCCCCAAGATTGACCCGCGTGAGTGGGAGCTGTCCGTGCGCAGCCCTTGGTATTTCTCCGACGCTGCTCAATCAGAATATCGTTTTCTCACCTACACCCGAATCAAGAAAGAGAGCCAAGCATGACCAAGCTGATCGACTTTGACGCATACACCGACGGCGCGAAGCGCACGGAAAGCCACCGCGAGCCGTCCACCGCCTCCCTGACTAACTTCATGGACGCGCTGATGTTGGCAAACCTGGCTGCTGAGCTACTGGACCTCTACAAGAAGGATCTGTTCTACGGCCGCGGTATCGACGCCGCCAAGCGCGAAGAGATCCTGACCCACATGGCCAACACCATCAACGGCGCCGCTGGCCCGAATGACCTGCCGACCGATCCGGGCGTGCCGAACGTGAACCCGCGCCTGCTGCACGCCGTTATTGGCAAGTTCACCGAGGCCGGCGAAATGATCCAGGCGCTGGGCGAGGCTATCGAAACCGGCAACCTGGACATCGTCAATCTGGCGGAAGAGGTGGGTGACGACAAGTGGTATGACGCCCTCCTGCTGGACGAGCTGAAGAAGCTGTCGGGTGGCTCCATCACTATCGACCGCATTTTGCAGACCAACCTGGACAAGCTGGCTGCCCGCTACCCTGAGAAGTTTGAGGGTCGTCTTGCCATCACCCGCGACCTCGACACCGAGCGCGCCATCCTGGAGCGTGTCGCTTCCTAACCCAACAGGCGGCCCCGCAAGGGGCCGAAGCAAACATGACCATGATTTACGGACTCACCGGCGCCCACCGAACCGGCAAGACCACACTCGCGCAGGCGGTCGCTGATCGGCTGCAGATCAACTTCCTCAAAACCGATGTCTCGGGCGTGCTGGCCAAGCTCGGGATCGACCCGGCCGCCGATGTGGATTTCAAAACCCGCATGCGTGCCCAGCACGCCGTTCTCGATGCTTTGGACGCCGCATACGGCGCCGCGTCGGCGGACTGCATTACCGACCGGACACCGCTGGATGCCATCGCCTACACGCTGGCTGACGTTCGCCGGGAGAGCGTTGTTGATGAGGCCGAGTTGAGCGCATACCTGGCGCGGGCGTTCGACATGCTCAATCGGCGCTTTAGCATGGTCTGCCTGGTGCAGCCGGGCATTCCATTAATCGAAGAAGAGGGCAAGGCGCCGGCGACGGCCGGCTATGTTGAGCATATCGCGCAGCTAGCGGCCGGCCTGGTGGTGGACGATCGCGTCAGCGTCATGGCGCGCATCATCGCGTCGCGTGTGGTTGATTTGTCCGATCGCGTCGATTGCGTCATTCGAGCCATTCAAGACTCGACTCGTTATGCGAGCGAATTGCGCGCCGGCGAGCTAATCCATTGATTTACCCGCAATAATCACTCATTACTGACTATCAATATAAATGAAAATGACCAAATCTCTCAAGGTTACGGCGGTTCTGTTGGTCCCGATGCTGGCCCTGACCGGCTGCAATGAACAGCCCGCGCAGATGGTAAACGCCGATGGCCAGCCGGTGGCACAACAGCAAGATTCCGGCGTCGGCTCAATGTTGCTGTCTGGCGGCGCAGGCGCCCTGCTGGGCTACATGATGGGCAAGTCTTCGGGTCGGAAAGAAGCGTATCAGGCTCGCCCGCCGCAGTATGACCGCCACACGATTATCGAGAAGCGGGTCGTGGTGCAGCAGCCATCTCCGGCGATGCAGCCCCGACCCATCGTGAGCCGTCCTGCCGCCATCCCGTCGCGGCCCTTGGTCAGCCGGCCGTCCTTCGGCCGGTCGTCCACGCCGAGCTTCAGCTCCTCCCGCCCGAGCTTCTCGTCTCGCCGCCGCTAAACGCCGCAACCCATTCAGCAAACTAAAACCAAGCCCGCGCCCAGCGCGCGGGCATTTTTAAGGGGTATCTCATGAAACTGACCAGTCAACGCCGTTTTGAGATTCTGGAAGCCTTGATGGCACACACCTTCAAACAGAAGGCCCAGGAACGCCTCAATGCACAAGTCGAGCTAGGTGAGAGGATCTACAACGCGCTCATCCCGGCAGAGCTTTACACGAGGCTGAAGGCGCTGCCTTCCCACTTTGTAGGCTCGACATGCACCGTGTGTCCGCCCTGCGATTTGCCGAAGATGAATTGCCCAGAGGAGGATAGGCTACGCGCCATTCTGTATGACGTGGATGCCAGCTCGCTCCTGAGCTTGATGCGTGCTCGTCTGGCGCGCGTTGGCGACTTGAGCAATCGCCGCGAGCCAGGCGTTGGCGTCCCGGACTTTTATTGCCAGCGCCTCTCGCTCCGCGAGTGCCAGCCCTACTGGCTGCACTCGACTAGCGAGAAGCGCACCCGCGAAGAGCTTGAGGCGGCCGGCCACGACCTTTCATGGATCGATAGAGAGGTCAACGCTCTACTCGACGCCAACGCTGAATTCCTTGCTGAATTTGAGGAGGCGTGGCGAGAGGCCAGCGCGACGCTCGCCAACATCTCCACTATCAAGCAACTGCTGGAGCTGTGGCCGGATATCAAGCCCTTCGTGCCTGAGCGCGTGGTGAGGGCGGGGATGCCTGCTCCCGTTGTGGACGCCGCAGCGTTAAACGCCCGCTTCTGCTTGCCCGCGTCTGAAGCTGCGGCGGCGTAGTCATGGCCAGCTTTGACACCAAGGGCCAATGCCCGATTTGCCGGCGCCCGTTTCAAGACTGCCGGCATTCCGTAAACGAAGCCCGCGAGCATCTGACTGTCAAGAAGCTGGCCAAGCAGCTTGGCATGTTGACCAAGGGCAAGCCGCCCCGTCCCGCGGCGCGATAGTCCTCAAGCCCCTGCATATGCTGGGGCTACTGAATTTTTAAGGGCAAGACATGAGCGACGAACTCACCCTCCAGCACGAACTGAAGCGCAAGGCGATCGAGCAGCTGCACCGGATCGTTGAGCGCTACGAGTCGGGCATTTACACCCTGTCTCAAGCGGTTGCAACCACCGCCGCGGTCTGGGAGATGACCGCCGGCCTGGTGGACTTTGAAGTGGAAGAACTGGTCGCTGCCGTGACAGGCGAGCTGAACAAGGATATGCGCCTGTCGGGCGGTGAGCTGCACGAAATGATCAGGCTGAGCCTGCCGGAAGAAGCGCACGACGTCTTAGTGGTCCGCAAGGCCGGCGCTACAGGCCAGCCGCTGACGCTGCACAAGATTGTAGAAGTGGACTTTGTCGAGAAGCCGACAGAGGGCAAGCCGTATGGCCCCCAGAGAATGACCCTGCTCGCCCGCATGCAGGAAGTTGGATACCAAATCAAGGCCCGCAGTTAGGAGAATGACATGGCCATCATCATAGGGTTTGACCTTGAAACCACCGGCCTTCTTGAGCCGGACACGCACGGCGAAAACCGCATCATCGAACTTGCCGCGCTGCTTTACGACGAGCGCGGCACTTTGAAGAACAAGATCGTTCGCCGCTTTAACCCTGGCCGGCCGATCGGCGCGAAAGCGACGGAGGTTCACGGCATCGTGTTTGAAATGGTGGCGATGGAGCCGATGTTTCAGGATCTGGCGGAGAAGATTACGCCAATCCTGCGCGCGGCGGATCTGATCGTCGCCCACAATGGCTTGGGCTTCGACATGCCGTTCTACAACAAGGAAATAATCAGCCTCGGGATGGCGCCTTTATCGAAGGAAAAGTTCTTCGATACGATGATCGCATCCCCTTGGGCCACGTTTTATGGTAAAAGCCCCAACCTCGGCGAGCTTTGTTTCGCCCTCGATGTGGACTACGACCCAAGCAAGGCCCACGCGGCCGAATACGACGTGGATTGCATGATGAAGTGCTACTTCGAGGGGGTTCGCCGGGGAGTTTATCCGCAACTGGCAACACTTTAGGAGGTTCTTATGCCGGCACCGACAATGGTTTATCTCGCAATCGCTTTCACAGTCCAGGTCGGTCCTGGCGGCAAAGAACTCGTCACGCCACAGCGCATTTTTGAAGGCAGCAAAGAGACCTGCCAGGAAGTTGCGATGTTCGTGAAGAAGAACACCAAAGAGATAGTTGAGGCTGGGGACGACAAGAAGCGCTCCTCTGGACTCATCGACATTCGATGCATTCCAGCGGGCTACCTCTAAAATCCCGCAGATTCGATATTGAGAGGGGACAAGACATGAAGGCAAAGCGTTTCGATCCGAACAAGGTTCACGAGTCCGCGTCTTTCAGGCATTTGCACTACCGCAACCTGAAGATCGGCCGGAACAAGAGCCGGCTCAACAGCCTGGCGCTGGGTGCGCTGACGCCGTTGATGTCGGGCGAGCTGCTCGCCAAGCAGCTGCTGCGCACCGTGTTCAGCCCGCTGGGCGGCCTGAAGGGCGTGTTCGGCTGGGCGGTCGGCGTTGTTGTTCTCGTCCTCTTCTCGCTCTTTGGCATGGTTCACCTTCAGGAAGGCGAAAAAGCGGGCGCATGACCTTGTGAGGTGGCCCGAACGGGGCTACCATTCGAGGCTCATGAAATTGCCCTTTCATGTTTGCGGGGCGGCCTGCAGCTTGTCTGCTCGCCGCCCCGTATCTTTTCAGGCATACCATGTTCGAGAGTTCGTTCAATCTTCGGTCGCGGGAGTTCAAGAGTCTGCTCGCCGCGACCCGCCTGACGCGCGCCAAGTTGCTGGGCGCGGGGCGCTTCTCAGCTGTCTACGACAACGAAGATGGCACCGTCACCAAATTCACCACCGACAACTTGTGGATCGACTACGCGCTGCACTGCGGGCCAAGAACGGCGTTTGCGCCGGCGCTGCTCGACTTGGCGCGCGACACCATGCTTTACGCGGGCAGGCCCGTCTCGGTCGCCATCCTGCCGCGATATACGGCTGTGATGCCCAATAGCCCGGCAGGCAGAGAGGCCGTGAAGATACGGCGCATTCGCTCGCAGGAGCAGCGTCGGCTGTTCGCAGACCTCGACAAGAACCTGGCGAAGACCCAAGGCGAGGCTTGCTGCTACCTTTCCGCCCTTCTCAATCGCATGGTGCGCGCCGGCGCCGGCACACTGCAGGACGAGACTTGCTCCGCGCTGCGCGTGATCAGCCGGTTTGTCGGCCGCCGCGATGACCGGCGGTTTGTTGGACTCGATATGCACGTCAAGAACTTCATGCTGGCGCCTGGTGGCCAGCTGGTTCTGTCCGATCCGTTGGTCAACACCGACGCCTGAGCTGTGCGCTCACCATATCGACACGCTAACAAACCAAGGGCAAATATCCATGAGCATTCTGTGTCCTTATTGCGGTAAAGAGGCGGCGCTGACCACCGGCAATATGATCTACCCGACGCGCCCAGACCTTGCACACAAGAAGTTCTACCGCTGCAGGCCGTGCGACGCCTACGTAGGCTGTCACGGTAACACTGACCGCCCGCTGGGCACGCCCGCAAACCGAGAGCTGAGAGGCTTGCGGAACCGGGCGCATGCGGCATTCGACCCGCTGTGGAAGGAGGGCGATATGCAGCTCTTCAATGATCGGACGGGCGCCTACAAGTGGCTGTCTGAGCAGCTGGGCGTCCCGCGCAGCGAGTGCCACATTGCGATGTTTAACATTGACCAATGCAAAAAGGTCGTTGAGCTGTGCGGTCGGGCACATGCCCTAAGCGCCGATCTGATCGACCTGGAGCGACGTGTGGACGAGCTGAGCGGCAAGCAGCCCTCAGCCTCACTTCTGAATCCGGCTCGGGCTGCGTCGTATGAGGCGCGCGGAATGGGCTGGGGAGCTTGGTAAGGACTGAAAATGGACAGCAATGAATTTCAAGTAATATCGATTACCCGCAAAGAGCTGGTTGCGGCCGGCGAGCAGATCAAACTGGAGGGCGAGCTGGCGGAATTGTGCCGTGAGGCCGGGTTCACCACCATGATGTTCTTCACCAAGGCCGCCTGGCTGACTGCAATCGAGGTGCGCGAGGGTGAGAGTTGCGATACCCGCGGCAGGCTCTGGGACGTTCTGCAGCTGCTTCTGCTCAAGATCCGCGGTGGGGCCGGCGACACGTCGCGCATTGAGTTCGACGTCCAGGTGGCGCGCGCCGGCGGCAGAAATGAGATGGTGGGCCTCGTTGCCGAGATCGGCCCCGCCGACATCGATGACCCAACGTCAGCCATCACCATCATGACGCCGGAGGACGAGTGATGCCGCGCAACGTCATTCCCTACCGCGATCTGTGGGTCGCGCCCGGCACCCGGCTCTACGACGCGCTGGTGGTGAAAAAGGACCAGAAGCTCGCCGCCGAGATATACGAGCAGGTGATGAAGAGCTACAAGGGGTAGCCGCACGGCATGATAGAATGAAAGCCCGTCAGAAAGACGGGCTTTTTGCTGAGGACCGTGATGCAGAACGCTGGAAAATTCGAGGTGGACCCGTCGCTTCCGATTGGCTTCGATCAAACACCCAACCAGGAGCGGCCAGAGTCGCACGCTCAATGGTGGGGCGTGCCCTACATCGAGACTGCCGACGGCAAGTTCATTGTGCGCTGCTTGGACGGCGGCGCGTGGGACCGACCGACATTCCTGGGCGAGCGACCAACGCTCGAAGAGGCCATCGCCCTGTGCGAAGAGGCTGCGGCTCGTCCTCTCCGTAAGTGCGAGAGCTGCGGGGCAACGACTCTGGCGCGGTATTGGGGGCCGGTCACTACTTTTATGCCCGGAGGCAAGCCGGAGCAGGTCAATATCTGCCCCTGCTGTCAAGAAATTGCCGCCTAAAATTTAAGCGCCACCTACGAAACCCGCCCCAGAGGCGGGTTTTTTGTTGCCATCAACAGGGTTGTCCACAGCGCGCGGTGAATTACCAGCCTATGCCCCACCCTCATACTGTGAAGCATGCAAGGGCGACACGGTGACGCAGCAGTCAACAGCCGAACGTCGCTGCTTACCATGTGACAACTGATTTTTAAGGGGAAATGAACATGACCGACCTCGACGCGCTGCTGGCTGAACTGACCGCCGAACCGGCGGAGACCGCCGCTGAGGCTCCTGCGCCGGAGCTGAGTCCCGCTGAAGTTGAGGCGCTCGCTACTGAGGCTGAGGGGGCAGAGGCGCAACCCGCTGTCAACGCGAAGGATGTCAGTGAGCCGCCTGTCGCTGAGCTGGATCTGGATGCGCTTCTGGCTGATGTCACCGCGGAGAGCACGGCGCCAGTTGTCGAGCCTGCCCCATCCGGCAAGAAGGGCGGCAAGAAAGCAGCGAAGAAGGCCGAGAAGGCTGAGCCGACCACGCTGACCGCAGATCCTGAATCGGCGGAGACGCCTGCGGAGCAGGTGAAAAAGGTGCGTCAGTATTTCGCCAAGAAGACCGACCGCATCGCCGCCAAGCTGGGCGCGAACCTGGCCGACTTCACCTTGCTGGAGCTGCCGGAGGACGGCGAGTTGACGCCGGAATACATCGAGCAATCCAAGAACACGACCATCGAGATCATTGATGGCTTGGGTGTAAAGCCGCAACAGCGCGCGACGCTATTGATCGAATGGCTCGCCGGCAAGCAAACCAAGCTGAACGATGTCATCAAGACCGCCTTCGAGCTGCTGCACAAGGACGGCGTGGTCCAGATGGGCGTCGGCGGCAACTTGATGGCGGCGCTGGGCGCGCGCTACTCGCAGGCATCGGCGCGCGCGATGGGCGGCAATACGCTGCTGATGCTCAAGGCGCTGAAAGTGCTGCAGGAGGATGGCACGGCGAATGAGCGAAGCGTGATTCTGGCCGTTGCCAATGAGAAGCTGGGCCTGGCCGGTGAGATGGCGGCCGCCGCCTGACCCAAGAACAAGTGTGGGGCCGGCTTAGGCTCCACCTCCCCGACCCGCCCTTGTGCGGGCTTTTTGCCAGAAACTTATAATGCTTGACAAAACTAATATAAAACTTATAGTGGCGATATGAACTCGATCTCCTGGACGCTAAAGGCTGCCAAGCAGTTGCGGAAGCTGGACAAGCAGGATCAGCAAGCTATTGTCGGTGCGGTGGGAGGGCTGACGGCCATGCCTGACTGCAGAAACATCAAGGCGCTAAGCAACCACGAATACGGCTACCGGCTTCGAGTTGGCAACTACAGGGTGCTGTTCGACTGGAGCGGCTCACTAAAGATCGTCGAAATCCAAGAGGTGAAAAAGCGAGATGAGCGCACTTACTAACGTCCAAGTCATCAAAGACGCGAGCGGATCTCCTGCGTTTGTCGTGATCCCCTATGACGACTATCTTGCCATGCGTCGTGAAGAGCCGACCATCCCTCATGCCGTGATTCAAGCGGTTGTGGATGGAGCGACCCCGATCAGAGCCTGGCGCGAGTATATGGATCTCAGCCAGGCAGATGTCGCTGCCCGTCTTGGCATTTCTCAGTCGGCTTATAGCCAGCAAGAGGCCAGCGAGAAACTGCGCGGCAGCACGCTCAAGAAGATCGCCATCGCGTTGGGTGTGGAGCCTGAGCAGCTCGAAATCTGAAAGATGAGGCCGCGCGGCCTCTCTTTTTGCAATATAATATCAGTCACAACTGACTTTTTATGGTGTAACGTGGAAAAGAACTATCCCAAGGCGCTCAAGACAGAGCTGAGACGGCCCGAAGACCGGCGCCAGTCTGTCGTCTTCCTCATGCCTTACGAGGGCAATCTCACCGACAAGAAATTTGCCGACCTGGCCGGCAAGGTGCTGGGAAGCATCAAGGCTATCGGCTACAGCGGGGCGACGGTTGACCAAGTCACCGAACGGCTGAAGTCCGACTGGTTCACCGGCCGGGTCAAGGACGTCACGCTCCGCCGCTGTCAGCGCGGCACCGTAAGCCTGTTCGGCCCTGGCTGGGGCTGTATGGGCTTGGCGCCCAGCGACGTGATTGTCGAGTAACCATTGTGCAAGCCCGCAGGCGGCCCAGGAAAGCCCGCAGGCGCGAGTTTGCGCACCAAGTCTAAGCATCACCTCACCTAACAAGAGAAATCCCAGCAGAGAACGATTCCATCGTTCGATGCGCAGCCATTTGGTGAGGGTTAGAATTTTCGTCAACATCACTCATTAATGACTTTATGAAGCCGATTTTCAGTCAACCGAGACGTATTGCTATGGGCGTCGTCATGCCTGGGTTCACTGCCCTCCAGCAGCTGGAGAAGGGGTCTGCTGACGTTCAGTGCCTGGTCAGCATGGGAATGATCCTCAAACTCCGGGACAAGATGGAGAAGTATCGCATCCCGGTGCCGGCCAAGTGCGCGGCCGCGCACCAGATGATGAGCGAGTGCTATGAGGCGATGCGGTCGGGTGAGCGCCCTGTGGTCTACCTGGACGAAGTGCGCAAGGTAAGAACCTGGCTGCAGAAGATGGTCAACGCGCTGGCGCAGTGCCGCCCCGAACGGATTCAAGAAATGCTTGAGCACCTGAGCGTAGACCTACGGATCGAAATTGAAATGAGGGAGGCGGCGTGAACGAGTTGTATCGTCATAGTGGTCGGCTGAAGTGGGTCTTCGCCATCGGGCGCATGATCGCGGTAGTTAGGCTGGCGGAAGACCCGAGGGAAAAGCTCCTGGCCAGGCGCTGGGCCTTCGACCGCGAAGGAGAGCGGACGACATATAGCCTCTCGTTTCAGAAGATAACGCGCGGCGATGATACCGTGAGGGCATTGATCGCCGGCCCGCTCTTCATTGGTCTTTACTGGATGCCCGGCCGCTTTGGCTGGCTGAAGATGCTCAAGGGTTTTGTGCGGTTTCTCGGCGCAATCTGGTGGCCGTTTTGCTTGAGTGTTTTGGCGATAGAAACGGTCAAAGATGCGATTGCTGGCGACCATTGGTGGATGATTTGGCACTTGCTGACGTCGATGACGGCGCTTGCCGCGTGGGCTGGTCGCAGCCAGCCGGACTCGATTTACTATGCAGGAGATTGAACTGAAATCATTTGATTTCGTTTGAATTGAAATCAAACCATATCATATCAATCGGAGTGGTATCAAATGGATTCATGCTTCCATGTTGGGATGGAGCTATATGTGCCGGCGCAGGGGCGTTATGGCAATGAGCGGATGGCGAAGGTCAGCAGTGTCGGCCGGCGGTGGGTGTATTTCGACGATGGGCAATCCAGGTTTGACCCCAAGACCATGAAAGTGGACGGCGTCTATTCGCGCCGGCTGTCTGACGTGCGCCTTGAACTCAGCCGTGACGCATACCTGGAGCGATACAACCTAGAGGCCGCCTGGTTTAGCACTCGTCGGGGGATAGCCGATATGTGGGGCGCGCAGGCGCCCACCGATTTGACGCTGGAGAAGATCCAGCAGGTGCGGGCGCTGGTTGGGCTTCCCCCTTTTGAACCCAAGAAATGAGCGTGGCGTGGTGAAGGCTGGTCAGGGGCGGGCGATGCCCGCCCCTGACCAATCTCACGCAGCCTTAGAAGCCATAGTCGATTTGGGGGATGGGGTTGGAGTCAATGGCGTGCCGAAACACCCTCGCAAGGATTATTTGCGTGGATTCGAAGGGGTCCGGCGACGGCGGCAGAGCGCCCATTTGAACGGATATAACGCGTGGGTCGTTAGCAGATTCTTTTGAGGCCCAAAACTCTAAAGCACTCCTCATGAGATCGTCTCTTTCAGACACACCATCCCTTGGCAGAACTGTCCAGCCACTATTAACCAGGAAGTTGGCGTGATTGAAAACCGTTTGGATAGCATCAGCCCAGTTGATCTTTAGCAGTTGGACGGTGCTGACGAAGTCAACAAAAGAAAGTTGTGTTTTGCCAGATTCGATCTTTTCCAATTCAGAGCAAGTTACACCAAGCTCTTTCGCCAGAAGGGCGGGATGTATCTTTTTTTCAAGGCGGAGTTCATGAAGGACGACGAGGGTAACAGTGTTAAGTGTTGTAACGGGGTGGTTGTCCATGAGGTCACCAACAGATTAGACAATGGGGCATCATAATTATCCTTCCGTCATGCTTTGGTGTCAATTTGCAAGTAGCTGTTCTGCCGCGGGCGCAGTCGCAAAATGCACCCGTCGAAACAAATCAGAAACGAAAGGGCAGTCATGGAGCTGGACAAGATCGTGGTTGGGGCCAACATCTGCGCGTGCTTCCCACGTATTAACAAGAACGGCACTTTGCGCGAGAACGACCTATCCATCTGCGAGTATGGCTACCATCTGAACAACTGCCGGGTGATGAAGGTGATCCGGGCCGACCCGAAGGAGTGGTTCAAAATCACTCAGAACTTCCTGATCGACTCCGATCTTTGGAAAAACGATGCTGGCGAGGCCATAGGCGGCATCGGCTGCGACAACCCCATCCTGGCCGGCAAGAGCGCCGCAGAGGTCTTCCGCGATCCTGATCTGCTCCAGATTGTCAGGGAGGAAGGCTATACGCAAGTAACCGTAGTCATTTCAGGCAAGCGGGCCATCGCAGTGAATACCGAAGGCCACTCCTACGCCCGGTATGTGGGCGATGTCATCACGGTCTACTGACAGGAGAGAAAAATATTTTACGCTTTTTGAAAAATATCAGTCACTACTGACTATAATAAACCAACCAGCAGCAAATGCTGCCGTGAATTCTAATCAACCATACACGAAAAAGGAAATCATCATGAAAGCTACCCGCGCTTACACCGCTTTTGACGGCAAGTTGTTCACCGACGCGAAGGAGTGCGAGAAGTATGAGCTGTCCCTCATGCGCGGCGAAGCTCTCAAGCCGCTGGCCGAAAAGATCGCCCAGGAGGTCGGCCCGATTGACTCCCCCGAGCATGCCGGCGAAACCATTCTGAACGCCCTGATGCGCAACGCGGAAGATCTGAAGTCGGCCTTGAGCGTCAAGCTGGCCACCAACCGCGGCCGCAAGAAAGCTGGCACAGCTCAAACCGAACCGTTAGCAGCATAACGACTGCATAACGGAGTCAGCCGGGCCTCGCTGCCCGGCTTTGTCGTGGCTGCCAGGCGCACATCGCCTTTTTTGCCCACCCAGAATGCGACCCATCAACAAAAACGCATGAGGGGTAGCGATGGAACGCGCAGCTGACAAGGTTTTTATGGTTCGTGGTAGCGGCGAAAAGGTTCGCGTCCTGCGGCACGCCACAAGGGAAGACGGTGAGAGGGTGATCGGCAGCCGCGCCAGGTTTTACAGCGCTTCTGAGCTGGCAGAGATGGTCGCCGAAATGGTCATCGGCATGGTGGTGGTGGAAGCTCTGTCCACCGGCAAACAAGGCTTTGCCTACCTAGATGACCTGCGCAGTGTCGCCACAGTCTGACCGTCAGAATAGCCCTACCAGACAAGAAAAGGGTTTCAGTATGTCTTACAACTTCGATGTCAATTTTCAGGCAGGCAAGTTCACCGTTCAGGTGGACACCGCGTCTGCTTACGGTTACTTCGAGCACGAAACGCTTGGCGATGAGTGCGGTGGCAGCCTCTGGTTCGACCACATCGACCACCTGGACGGACAGAAGCTGACGCTGATCGACTACGACGGCGTGGCGGATCTGCCGAGGGATGTTGTTGCCGGCCTGCGCGAACATGGCTTCATCGTTGGGGAGGACATGGAATGAGTCGGACGCAGGCAATTATGGTCGATATGGAAACGCTCTCGACCGGCGTTCGTCCCATCATCCTGTCAATCGGCGCGGTCATGTTCGACCCAGAGGCATGGTCAACGCCGGAAGAGATCCTGGTGGCTGGCGGCTTCTGGCACGCCAACATTCTCATCGAGGATCAGATCAGGGCAGGGCGCACGGCAGACAGCGACACCTTCAAGTGGTGGATGAGCCAGGGGAGGGAGGCCGTCGAGGCATTGTTCACCCCGCCGCCGGCGCCGCTGCAGACGGCCGTTTCGCAATTCGTCAGCTGGGCGGGCGCTCCGCATACCTGGAAAGACATCGAGTTCTGGTCCTACGGCGCCGCCACCGACATCGTCTGGCTGAATGGCGCGCTGAATGACAGCTCGTTCCCGGATGTTCCCTATCGCAACGTCAACTGCCTGCGCACGCTGGCCAAGATCACCGGCATCAAATGTCCCGAGTTCGGCGACAAGCACAACGCCCTGCATGATGCAGTGGCGCAAGCAATGTGGGCGCAGCGCTGCAATGCGGCACTGCGCGGGATGAAGCAGTCATGGGAGGCGCCGCGATGAAAGTGAAAGTCCACGAGCTTGAGGGGGTGGCGCTGGATTGGGCAGTTGCGAAGCTGCGCGGGGTAGCGCTCTCCCAAGTTCCGCTGAAGCAGATGCTGAAGACGTATGGGGTCTTGAGACTGCGGCACGGCGCATTGTATTCGCCCTCTACGGAGTGGGCGCAGGGAGGCCCAATTGTCGAGCAGGAGCAGCTCCAGCTCATGCACATGTGGGATAGAGGCGGTTGGAGCGCGATGCGCTACGACAACATGAGATCTGTCAGTGGCCCGAATCCGTTGACTGCAGCCATGCGCTGCTACGTGATGAACAGGGTCGATGGCGAGATTGACGTGCCGAATGAGCTGCTATGCGCCTGACCATCGAAGTTGTCAGCGAGCGCGACGGCGACAGCTGCCTCACATCGTTGGTCGCCGTGCGCCAGAGGGTCTCAGGGCCGGTCTTGGATTGGATTCACGAGCTGGTGAGCTGCGGGGCGCTGGGCGAGCCAGGCGTTTTCAAGCGCATGGCCAATGGTGAGCGCGTCCGCCAACGGCTCAAGGTCAGGCTCTGGTCGCATACCTGGCACGGCTACTACGGCGATGAATACGACAGCGGCCTCGACGTTCTCAGCGAACGCACCTACAAGCGCCATCGAGGACTGAGCGATAAGGCTTGGCATCGGAAAAACTATCGAGCAGGGAGAAAAGCATGACTCAGCAATGGAAAGAGGTATCGAAAGACGAGTTCTTCAAGGCGATAGGGCCGCGAGACGTCTCACCGACGCCGGTTGGCCGATACCCCTACACGTCGCTGTTCAAGACCCGTGCCGGCGCGGTGGTGGGCAAAATCGAGGGTTACTTCCCGGAGGGTAGTGCGCTGCCCAGGCACCGCCACTGGCTGCCGGCGTGAGCAGCCTGTGCGCGACCTGCACAATAAGACCGTCACCACAAAGACAAGAGGGCACCATGTCCGAATTCAAATACCCGAACGAGCGAATTGAAGAATTCGCAGGCATCGCGCGCCAACACGGCGTAGCCATCACTCATGTAATTGGCGAGTTCGCCTACACCAACGGCTTCGAGAGCAACTACGACCACCCGGAGGTGATCCCGGCTCTGCCGCTGAACCCACAGATCGGCTACTCCCTGCTGGAAATGGTCCACGACATCATCAAAGCCGGCGGCAAGATCGAGCTGGACAAACCATACGACAGCTTCTTGCACGGCGATATGCCCGTCGTCTTCAAGGGGGTTCCCTACGAACAGAGCGAGAGCCATACGACCGTCGCCCATGCCGTCGCCCAGGCTGAGCTTGGTCGTAGCGCGCGCGTGTATCAAATGGTGCTGCCCGACCGCGAGCGTCGCCTTCCGTGGGACGCCGGATACAGCATGACGGCGCAGAAGCTCCTCTATTCGACCCTGCGTTGAGGCCCAGCCATGAAACTGATCGAACTGCTTCGGCAGGCCCTGGAAGATAAGCGGGCGCTGCACGCGCTCAAGCGCGAGCTGAATAGCGACTACAGCGAAGAGGATCTGGCCAACATGCAGGCGGAGGAGGATGAACTGGCATTTCTGGTCGCCCAGCTTCTGTCCGGCAAGGGTGGGCCGAACATCATCGTGGAGATCGAGGGCGACATGGTCAGCGGCGCTTGGTGCGACATCCCGGCCGAGCTGACCATTATCGACAAAGTGGATATGGAGGCCGATGGGGCGAAATCCTACCTGCAGGAGCGCGGCTTTCATAACGAGGCCGAGCTGCGTGCCAGAACGGGGTCCATGCACACGATCTGGTGATCACATACTTCGGGCGCCTTAGTGCGCCCTCAATAATCAGTCATTAATGAATTTCATGGGTGAGTTATGAGCAAGCCACGCACCATAGAAATTGAAGTTACCGAGTTTGTCCGAGAGACCTTCACCGTTGAGGTAGAGGTGCCGGCCAACTATAACCTGATCCGCGACTTCAGCCTGATCAACGAGCGAGTCGAAGAGGCGCGCTCAAAGTTTGAAGGCGACCGCAGCATCGCCGTCACCGACGTCGAATGGCGCCCCGTCGCCGCGGGAGAAGGCAATGAGTAAGGCCCAAAACACCGAACTGACGGATGAGGCTCTGCTCGATGCCTTCTGGTCGGAGGCTGAGGTGCGCAGAACCGGCGCCATCGATGGGCTGATGCAGGCCCTGCGTCGCGTGGTCGAGTTGGCCCAGACATCTGCGCCGCCCAAGAAGGCGGCGGTCAGCGAAGTTCTGGCGTGGGCGGTATTGGACCAGAACCGCAACGTATGGGCGGTTCGCCGCTTTCTGCCGACCAAGATGAGTATTGCGGCCGACCACTCTGTCGTGCCGCTGGGTGAGATAACGGTCGGTGTTGAGGAGCATCTGGACCCCAGCACCGCGGCCATCAAGTTCGCGCTGACACTGGACAGCTTTGACACCCGCACATTCCTGATGCTCTGGAGCGATGGCGAGTTCGACCGCTGTCGATCGGCATTCCCTGAAGCGCCTGCTGAATGCTACATCGGCGCCGATCCACTGTTTGGGTGCGGGCATGAGGCTTGAGATTTCGACCATCCAGAAGATAGCCGTATCGGGCATCGATGGAGCCGACCCGTTCAGCATCTACCTGGAAGACTTTGGCCCCGGCCAGGGCAAGATCACCATCACCAGCTTTGACCTGGCTTTGTCCCGCTATTGGAGCCACATGGGCCAGCAGCACACGATCTCCAGCTTCTTTCTCAAAGCCAGCGATGGCTACCTGCTTAGCAAGCTGATGCAAGGCGAAGAGATGCGCGAGGTCGCTATCGACCTGGTGCAAGAGAAGACCATCACCGAAATCATCGCCTTGCGTCGGCAGGGCAGCATAACCCGCGACAAAGCCCGCGAGCTATACGACGACGCGCAACGCATGGGCAGCGACGTCCGTGACGAGGCCGAACTGCTTTATGCGGTCTTTGGCGACGACTGGTATTACAGCTTGCCGATGAGGGAAACGCACAAGTGCCTGCAGGTTATCGACGCGATCAAACACACGAAGGCGGCGCTGGCCAAGCTCGCCCAGGAGAAGAACCCATGACCACCGAACTCAATCCCCACGAATTATTCATCCAGACCTACCGCGCGCCGGACCAGACAGGTGGCTGGCTATCTGCCGACCCGCGCGGCGTGCATGTCATCCACCTCCCGACTCACTTGATCGCCAGCTGTCACGAGTCCAAGTCGGTCCACAAGAACAAGGCTATGGCGCTTGAGGCGCTTGAGCGTGAGTTGCGGCGGAAAGGCCTGCTGGTGGCGAAAGACGCCCCGGCCATGCCCAAGTGCAGCCAGCCCGCAAACCCCACAATCAGCGCATCGACCAAACGCAAGGGCAGAACCATGAGTCAGAAAACCATCCCCGTCCAAGTCACGTTCGGCGCCGACATCGCCGCTTACGTCACCACCACTGTCTATGTGCCCGCCGGCACCGACATTGCGCAATACCTGCGTGAGAACGGTATGGAGATCATCGAGAACCGCGGCTTGGTATTCGATCCGGCGGACGACACCATCGACAGCTTCCGAGTGGTTGAGGCGCGCGCTGACGACAAAACCGTCGCCGAAGACATCGGCCTGGCCCCGCGGCCGCATGACCGCGGCCTGATGGCCTCGCTGCTCATCCAGAAGCATTGGGGCGCGCTGACCCAGGCACTGCCGGCGGACACCGTCAAGGAGTTCGCGCAGCTGTTGGAGGTTTGAGCGTGAGCTTCAAGGTCTACGTCGGACAAGGCGCGGTGTGCGTGTGCGATGTTTGCGGAGATGAGGCCCGCGCCGAGT
The DNA here is from genome assembly GCF_016428945.1 of Chromobacterium sp. ASV23. Classification (NCBI taxonomy): domain Bacteria; kingdom Pseudomonadati; phylum Pseudomonadota; class Betaproteobacteria; order Neisseriales; family Chromobacteriaceae; genus Chromobacterium; species Chromobacterium sp. ASV23. The sequence goes on along the minus strand of NZ_JAELTR010000008.1, from coordinate 1,245 downwards.
CTTGGGCCGCCGGCCCGCCTGATCGGGTGGTTCGCTACCACGTTGCGCCGACAGGTTGGCGTGGCCAAATCGTCAGAAAAGGGGGCGTATGGATTGAGCGGCATATTTGCCCAAAGAACCAGAAGGAAATGACCCAATGATTGACTGCAAACTCGACCCGGCCGATGCCGTCCAGGTCATTCACGCTTTCGACGCCAAGCAAAACTGCTTTCAGCTGCTTGTGCATGATTGCTCGCCCCGACAATCCATCGTGCTGGAGTTGTGGGAGGACGGAGAAGCGCTACCGCACAAGCTCGTTTTGCTGGCCAACGGCACATGGTCAATGAGGACCGCAGTGAAGGTCTGACCGAATGCCCGCCTGCAGCGGGCGGGCACCATAACCCCATCGAGAACAAAACAAGAGGGCAAACCATGAAACAGACCTGCAAAACCTTCATCGTTCAGGCCTGCAACGCTTGGGGGCAGACATCTGTCGCCTTCCACACGCATTACTGTGTTGAGCAGGCAGACGTGGGCAAGGCGCGCGGCGACTACCTCGGCCACCGCCGCCCTGCATATACCTTCAAGGGAGCTGACGTCGGCCGTCACATCTGCGCGATGCGCGACCACTCCGGCTGGACCTGCTGGTCCTTTATTGAAAACCCACGCATTGAGGAGAGCGCAGCATGAGCCAGTCTGCAACCATCATCGTGATGCCGGGCTATTGGAGCGCCATTACCGGCGTCGCCGCGGTGAAAATCAGCACTCGGAAGGTCTACACCCTGGACGCCGCCAGCCGGGCTATCAGGTCGGCGTTCTACAGCGCTACCGACGAGATCGACTCCATGTCGCCGCAGCAACTGGTGGATTTCGTGAATCGGAATTGAAATTTTTGGGAGCCATTCCTGCGTCATGTATTCTAGCCACTCCGATCAATAGCCCCTGGAGGCGCGAATATGTTTTTAACCATCGAACGCTGGGAATACAGCCCTAACAGCCAAGCGCCGGATGATACCCTGTTACGAGATGACGCTCAGCCATGCGCTCTGTCCATTAATGTGCAGCACCTGTCTCTTATACACATCTGACGCTGCCGACGACAGCACGGAGGTGGAGAGGTGGGGGGGGGGGGGGGGGGTGGAGAGGGGGGGGGGGGGGGGGGGGGGGGGGGGGGGGGGGGGGGGGGGGGGGGGGGGGGGGGGGGGGGGGGGGGGGGGGGGGGGGGGGGGGGGGGGGGGGGGGGGGGGGGGGGGGGGGGGGGGGGGG
>NZ_JAELTR010000089.1:0-11244 GCF_016428945.1 Chromobacterium sp. ASV23 | reverse complement strand
GTGCTGGCTCGATCTCCTCGCCCACTGCTTCAAGCGCATCTTGCTCGTTCGCCAACGCCGCCACCGCTTCTGCCGCCTCCAGCGAGTCCGGAATGGCGGGGAGGCCTTCGGAGACAGACGATCCCGCGTTCTCGTCGTCCGACGAGTCCGCCTGCGCAGCCAGCTGCGCGCGCTCTTCCGCTAAGACTCGCTCCGCCTCCTGCAACACATCCTGCAGCGATGGCACCTCAGGAGCCGTCTCGCTTGCGGGCTGGCCTTCTGGCTTGGGCAAATCGTTCAGCCATTCCAGGCCGGTCTCCGGCGCCGGCTCGCGGCCGATGCCGCCGCCCAGTACGCCGCTGGGCAAACTGTCCAAGGGGATGGAAACAAAAGGCTGGGCCGCATCATCCTGCGGCGCGTCCGGTTCCGCCGGGCTTGCCAGCGAAGCCTGCGCCGCCTCGGCCTGCAGCTCCGGCACGGGTTCGGCAGGAAGCGCCTCTTGAAGCTCCGCCACGCTGGATTCATCTGCAGGCAATTGCGCAGCGGCGGCGGCCACGTCGTTCCAGCTCAAATCCTCGCCAGCGGCGCTTTGATTGGCAGGCGCAAGCTCTGGCACGGGTTCGGCCGCTAGCGTCTCTTGAAGCTGCGCTACGCCGGATTCATCCGCAGGCAATTGCGCAGCGGCGGCAGCCACGTCGCCCCAGCTCAAATCCTCGCCAGCGGGGCTTTGATCGGCAGGCGCAAGCTCTGGCAGCGGGGCGTCGTCTTGCGCAATGGAAGACAAGTCCGGCAAAGACTCCGGCTGCAGATCCGCCGCCTCGACAAAAGCCTCCAGCCCCGGCTTGGCCGCAGCCGGCTCACGCGGCTCCAGCACAAAGTCGAGCGCGGTATGTTCATCGGGTGAAGCGGATGCGTCGGTCAGCTCCAACGAGGGCAAGGAGCTGAAGTCCAGCATGGGAGAGGCGGGCTCCGCCGCCAGCTCCTCGCCGGCCAGCAGATCCTCCAGCGTCAGCTCGGGAATTTCCAGAGCTACGCCGCCAGCCCCCGGCGGTTCCTCCGTCAGCTCATGTTCCAGCAGGTCCAACTCAGAGGAAAAATCGAACTCGGGCACGTCGATGCCGGCTTCTTCGGCCAGCGTCGGCACGGCCTGCTCGTCCACCACCTCGGTCAGTACCGGCAGATTCAATCCGGACCAGTCGGGTTCATTGGCTTTCGGCGACTCAGTCATGTCTGCGTTTGACTCATGTCGTGATGTTCGATTTCGCAGCCTCGCTCTCGGTAGGCGCGGAAACGCTCGCGGGCAGTCGCCAGCGAGGCCGAATCGCGCCCCACGATTTCAAGAATGCGCGTAAACCGCTCGAATGCATAGGGCACATACGGTCCCAGATTCAACAGCACCGGATGCGCCAGATCGTCCGGCAGCGTCGCGGCCAGCCAAACCGGCGTCTCGGCCGCTTCCGCCGCCTCAAGCCTGCAATGCGGCACGAAGCGGGTATCGCCAAAGCTCCACAAACGGTTGCTGAACACATCGACGCTGCGCTCGCTGTCCAGCCAGATCAGCAACCGTTCCTTCTTGCGCTGCACCGTATCCGCCAACCGGCAGGCAAACTCCTGCGGGTCGGCGACATTGGTGTAAAAATCAATCTTGGTCATCTTCCGCCACTTCGGGCGCCTCACGGCGCGGACGGCCGCGGCGCACCACGTTGCCTAGCGCGATGTCGGCGCGATCCTGCAGGAATTGCACCAAGAGCGGCACCGGACGCGCGGTGGCGCCCTTGTCCTTGCCGCCCTTCCAAGCGGTGCCGGCGATGTCCAGGTGCGCCCAGTCGTAGGCCTTGGCATAGCGCGACAGGAAGCAGGCCGCGGTGATGCTGCCGCCCGGACGGCCGCCGATATTGGCCATGTCGGCGAACGGGCTCTTCAGCAGTTCCTGATATTCGTCCCACAGCGGCATATGCCAGGCGCGGTCCGCCACTTCCTCGCCCGCGGCCAGCAGTTCGCGCGCCAAGCTGTCCTGGTTGCTGTACAGGCCGGTGGCGATATGGCCCAGCGCGATGACGCAGGCGCCCGTCAGCGTGGCCACATCGATGACCGTGGCCGGATTGAAGCACTCGGCATAGGTCAACGCGTCGCACAGGATCAAGCGGCCTTCGGCATCGGTGTTCAGGATTTCAATGGTCTGGCCGGACATGGAGGTGACGATGTCGCCCGGCTTGTTGGCGTTGCCGTTGGGCATGTTCTCGCAGGCCGGAACGATGGCGATGACGTTCAGCGGCAGATTCATTTCCACCGCGGCGCGGAAGGCGCCCAGCACGGTGGCGGCGCCGCACATGTCGTACTTCATCTCGTCCATGCCCTCGCCCGGCTTCAACGAAATGCCGCCGGAATCGAAGGTGATGCCCTTGCCCACCAGCACGATGGGCTTGTCGTTCTTGTCCTTGGCGCCGTTGTGCTTGAGCACGATCAGGCGGGCCTCTTCCACGCTGCCCTTGGCCACGGACAGGAAGGAATGCATGCCGAGTTCGGCAATCTCGCTGGGGCCGAGGATTTCCGCGGCCGCGCCGAAGGTTTCGGCGACTTTGCGCGCTTCGTCTGCCAAATAAGACGGCGTGCACACATTGCCCGGCAAATTGCCCAGATCCTTGGCCAGCTTCATGCCGTTGCCGATGGCCAGGCCGCGTTGCAGGCCCTTCTCGCCGTCGGCCAGATCGCTGCGCCGCGGCACGGCCAGCGTCAGCTTGCGCGGCTCGCGCACGGACTCATCCTGTTTGCTCTTGAAGCGGTCGAAGCGGTACAGCGCGTCCAGCGTCACCACGGCGGCCTGTTCGATCATCCACTCAACGTCATGTTTCTTGACTGTCAGTTCGGACAGATAGCTCACCGCCTCGCCGGCGGCGGTCTGGGTCAGCGCCTTGATCGAAGCGCGAACGGCCTCGCGGTATTCCTTGGCGCGGAAGTCGCGCTCCTTGCCCAGGCCGACCAGCATCACGCGGTCGCACAGGGTATGCGGCACCGAATGCAGCACCAGCGTGCTGCCCAGCTTGCCCTCCATATCGCCATGGCGAAGCACGTCGCTGATGAAGCCGTTGGAGATGCGATCAAGCAAATCCGCGGCGAAAGTCAGTTTGCGGGATTCGTAAACGCCGACGATCACGCAGGCGACGCGCTGCTTCTCCGGGCTGCCGCTTTTTATGTTAAATTCCATAGGTACTCCGCTGTAGAACGAGTGTCGTTGCCCACCTCATGACGGCCGTCTAAGCTCGGGGAAGACGGACGGCTAGGCCGCCATTGAACGCAGGATTGTTGTTTGGTCCGATTTTGCCGGAAATGGCGCTTCAGGATTGTCTCATTGAATTATCACAATGCTTTTCATAAAAAGTCAAAAAGGCACTGAATAAATGGTTTTTCAAAAAAGCCTGACACGCGAGTTGACTTTCACCGCCCTGGGCGTCTTCGTCGTGTTGTTGGCCATTATCGTATCGACCCAGGCCATCAACATGCTGGGCCGCGCCGCCGAAGGCCAGATCGCCAATGAGGCGATCACGGCGCTGATCGGTTTCTGGACACTGGGATTTTTTCCAGTATTGATGATTTTGACGGTTTTCGTCAGTGTTCTGGTGGTGCTCACCCGCACTTGGCGCGACCACGAAATGGTAGTGTGGCTGTCGGCGGGCCTGTCGCTGCGCGACTGGATCTGGCCTATCATGCGTTTTACCTTGCCGCTGGCGATTCTGGTAGCCGGCGTCACGCTATTCGTCGGACCATGGGCCGACCAGCGCAGCCAGGACTACGCGGAAATCATTAAACGGCGCGAGGAAGTCTCCGCCATCGCACCCGGCGTCTTCAAGGAGTCCTCCTCCGCCACCAAGGTTTACTTCATTGAAAATTACACTGGCCAGAATAGCGCGGCCTCTAATATTTTCATGCAGGACATGACCGACGGCAAAGTCAGCACGGTATTCGCCAAGCACGGCTACATCACCACTAAAAAAGACGGCGAACGGGTGCTGGTGCTGGAAGACGGCACGCGCTATGTCGGCGACCCGGGCAAGGCCGATTACCAGGTCGGCAAGTTTAAACGCTATACCGCCAGCATAGGCGAAAGCCAGATGGCCACCGGCCCGGCCGGCAATCGCCAGTCCATCCCCACCCGGCAATTGCTGGGCAGCAGCAATCCGGAATACAAGGCGGAACTGGCGTGGCGGCTTTCCATGCCCATCAGCTGCATCCTGCTGGCGCTGCTGGCGCTGCCGCTGTCCTACTACAACCCACGCAGCGGCCACACCTACAATCTGCTGTTTGCCTTGCTGACATTCTTCGTTTACCAGAACGGCCTCACCGTGGCCCGGAACTGGATCGCGCAAGGCAAGACCGGCGTCTGGTCCATCGCGCTGGTCCATGCCCTGCTGTTGTTGCTGGCGCTGGCCCTGCTCAGGCATCGCAACCGCCCCCAGCTTCCGTTCGGCCAGTCTCTGGCCCAGATGTTCGGCAAAAACTGACACGTACACACCGATGAAACTGATCCACCGCTACATCATCAGCACGCTGACCCAGTCCACGCTGTTCACTCTGCTGGCGCTGCTGGGCCTGTACGGCTTTTTCGACCTGCTGGGCGAGGTGCCGATGCTCGGTACCGGCAATTACAACGCCGGCGCGATGGCCACCTATGTGGCGCTGCTGGCCCCAGGCCACGCCTATGAGCTGATGCCGCTGGCCGTCTTGATAGGCGGCATGGTGGCGATGACCCAGCTGGCCAGCTCCAGCGAATACACGGTCATCCGCACCTCCGGCGTCACGCTGAAACAGATCGCCGCCACGCTGCTGAAGTTTGGCCTGGGCTTCGCCGTGCTGACCATCGTGCTGGGCGAATTCGTCGCCCCGTGGTCGATGCAGGAAGCCGAACGCGGCAAGCTGACCGCCACCCACTCCATCATCGCGCGCGAATTCCGCTCCGGCACCTGGGTGAAAGACAATCAGAACTTCATCAATGTGCGCGAAATGCTGCCGGACAACACCCTGCTAGGGGTGCGCATCTATACCTACGATCAGGACTTCAAGCTGGTGCGCACCCAATTGGCCGAGCGCGGCACCTTCGCCAAGCAGGACCACGCCTGGCAACTGGAAAACGTCAAGGAAACCGTGCTCTCCAGCGACCACACCACCAGCGCCTTCTATCCCACGCTGCGCTGGAAGTCGATTGTCGAGCCGGCCATTCTGTCGGTGCTGCTGGTGGTGCCGGAACAGATGTCGGCGCTGAACCTGCTGACTTATATCGAGCATCTGAAGAAGAACAAGCAGCAAACCCAGCGCTATGAAATCGCGCTGTGGAGCAAACTGTTCTACCCGCTGGCCTGCATTTCGATGGCGCTGGTGGCGCTGGCCTTCACGCCGCAACAGCGACGCCATGGGCAACTCGGCATCAAGCTGTTCGCCGGCATTTGCCTGGGTGTAAGCTTCCACTTCGTGAACCGCCTGTTCGGCCACCTGGGCCTGCTGTACGACTGGAACGCCATCCTGTCGGCCACCCTCCCCACGCTGATCTTCTTCCTGGGCGGCATCGCCATCATCACGAGACAGGAAAGGCGCTGACATGACGCTTGCGGCCACTCCTCTGCAACACTGGCGGCAGACGCTGGCCGACAAGCGACAACAACTGGCCGAGCGCTACCGCGAAACGCGCGACGCTCAAACCTATCTGCGCCGCTACTGCCAGGCGGTGGATGAGGCGCTGCAAACCCTGTGGCGCGAACAAGGCTTGGACGGCGAGGCCAGCCTGGCGGCGGTGGGCGGCTACGGCCGCGGCCAGCTGTTTCCCGGCTCCGACATCGACATCCTGATCCTGCTGCCGGACCCGACGCCGGCCGACATCAACGACAAAGTCACCCGCTTCATCGGCCTGATGTGGGACATCGGCCTGGAGATCGGCCACAGCGTGCGCACGGAGGCGGAATGCCTGCGCGAGGCGCAGTCGGACATCACCATCGAAACCAATCTGCTGGAAAACCGCCTGGTGGCCGGGCCGGTCACGCCGTGGCTGCAGCTGATCCAGAAGCTGGAAGCCCAACGCGACCCGCTGGCCTTCTTCGAGGGCAAAACGCGCGAGCAGCAGCAACGCCACACCAAACACTTCGGCGTCAGCAACAATCTCGAGCCCAATCTGAAAGAAAGTCCCGGCGGGCTGCGCGATCTGCACACCATATTATGGATCAGCAAGGCGGCCGGCCTGGGCGACAACTGGGACGCACTGGTGCGGCGCGGCATCCTGACCCTGGCCGAAGCGCGGCTGATCAAGCACAGCGAGGAACAGCTGCAGAAGCTGCGCATCGACCTGCACCTCTTGGCCCGCCGCCGCGAGGACAGGCTGATCTTCGATCTGCAGCAGCAGATGGCCCAGGCCTGGAACCTCTCCGACACCCCGGCCAAGCGCGCCAGCGAGCAGCTGATGCAGCTGTACTTCCGCGCCGCCAAGACCGTGAACCAGCTCAACGGCATCCTGCTGCCGAATCTGCGAGGCCGCATCTACTGTCAGGTGCCGCGCGTCACCCAGCACATCAACGAATACTTCCACGCCGTCAACGGCATGCTGGGCATCCGCGAAGTCAACGTCTTCGACAAGCATCCGCACGCCATTCTGGAAGCGTTTCTGACGCTGCAGCGCCACCCGGAGCTGTCCGGCTTCGCGCCGCGCATGCTGCGCGCGCTGTGGCACGCCCGCAGCCAGATCAACGAGCGCTTCCGCCAGGATGCGCGCAACCGCGTCACCTTTCTGCAGATCTTCCGCGAACCGTCCGGCCTCACCCGCACCCTGCGGCGGATGAACCTGTATGGCATTCTGGGGCAATACTTGCCCAACTTCGGCCAGATCGTCGGCCAGATGCAGCACGACCTGTTCCACGTCTACACCGTGGACGAGCACATCCTGATGGTGGTGCGCAATCTGCGCCGCTTCGCCATCAGCGCCTACAACCACGAGTACCCGTTTCTGTCGCGGCTGATCAACGACTTCGAACGCCCGGAAGCCTTGTACCTGGCCGGCCTGTTCCACGATATCGCCAAAGGCCGCGGCGGCGACCACTCGCAGCTGGGCATGGCCGACGCCGAAGTCTTCTGCCGCAGCCACGGCTTGCTTGAAGAAGATTGCGCGCTGATCGTCTGGCTGGTGCAACACCACCTGACCATGTCCAGCATCGCGCAGAAGCAAGACATCTACGACCCGGAAACCGTCGGCCGCTTCGCCGAACTGGTGCAGACGCCGCGCCGCCTCGCCGCCCTGTACCTGCTGACGGTGGCCGACATCCGCGGCACCAGCCCCAAGGTGTGGAACACCTGGAAGGCCAAGCTGCTGGAAGACCTGTACCACGCCACGCTGCGCGTGCTGTCGCGCGGCGGCGAAACCGACATCGCTTCGGAACTCGAAGCCCGCAAGAACCAGGCCCGGGCGCTGCTCCGGCTGCACGCCATCCCGGACGGCGTGGAAGCCGGACTGTGGGCGCAGCTGGACACCGTCTACTTTCTGCGCCACGAAGCCAAGGAAATTGCTTGGCACGCCCGCGTATTGAACCGCCAGCTCACGCCCGACGCGCCGCAGGTCAAGGCGCGGCTGGCCGACGACCATGACGGCATCCAGGTGCTGGTCTACTCGCCGGACCGGCCGGAACTGTTCGCCCGCGCCTGCGCCTTCTTCGGGCGCACCAATTACAGCATCGCCGACGCCAAGGTCTATACCACGCGCCACGGATATGCGCTGGACACCTTCCATGTCTTCGTGCCGGAACATCACGATGGCGACTACCGGGACATGATCAACTTCATCGAGTTCGAGCTGGCCGCCACGCTGGCGCAGGACAAGCCGCTGCAGTTGCCGCCGCAAGGCCGCATCAGCCGCCATCTGAAGCATTTCCCGATCACGCCGCAGGTATCCATCCGCCCGGACGACAAGGACAATTACTTCATCCTGTCCATCGTGGCCGGCGACCGCCCCGGCCTGCTGGCCCGCATCGCCAAGGTGCTGGCCGATTATCGCCTCAACGTGCAGTCGGCCAAGATCATGACGCTGGGCAGCCGCGCCGAGGACTCTTTCCTGATTTCCGGCCCGGGGCTCAAAGACGACAAGACCGCGTTGGCGCTGGAAGCGGAGCTGATCGCAGCGCTTCGCATCTGAACAATCTAGTTTGAATATCCGGCTCGCTTTGTTACCATTGCATTGCACAATGCAAGGAGCATTAAGTGAGCGCCATCCTGCTGGACATACCCGATCAAATCGAAAGCCGCCGTCTGATTCTGCGCAGCCCGATGCCTGGCGATGGCCCCGCCGTCCACTCCGGCGTCGTGGCCACGCTGGAACAGTTGCGCGCCTGGCCTGCCTCCATGCCCTGGGCGCAGGCAGAACCCTCAGTGGAAGCCTCGGAAACCTTTTGCCGCCAAGGCCGCGTGGACTATCTGGCGCGCAAGAACCTGCCGATGTTGCTGTTTCTGAAAGAGGGCGGCCACTTCATCGGCGCGTCCGGCCTGCACGCCATCCACTGGAAGCACAAACAAGCTGAAATCGGTTATTGGTGCCATCGGGCATGGCAAGGCCAGGGCCTGATCGGCGAGGCGGTGAAAGCCGTGAGCGACTTCGCGCTGACGCGGCTGCAATTTCGCCGCCTGAGCTGCCTGCCCGACACGCTGAACCTGGACAGCCGCCGCGTGGCGGAGCGCGCCGGCTTCCAGCTGGAAGGCATACTGCGCAATGAACGGATCGCCCCGGACGGCAGCATCCGTGATACCGCCCTATATGCCCTGACCAACTAAGCCCTGAAGTTTGATAATGAAATCGCACCGACTCACCCAACCCGCCGCTCATCTGCGCTATCACGACATTCCCGGCCATGGCGCGCCGCTCGTCATGTTGCACGGCATAGGCTGCGCCTCCTCCTTCGACTATCCGCGCCTGCTGGCCGAACCCGGCCTGGCCGGCCGCCGCGCCTTGCTGGTCGATCTGTTGGGCCACGGCTTCAGCAACAAGCCGGAAGATTTCAGCTACACGCCGCGCGCCCAGGCGCAAGCGCTGGCGCCATGGATCGAACATCTGGACTTGCGCGGCTTTGACCTGTTCGGCCACAGCATGGGCGGCAGCGTCGCCATCGAACTGGCGACACTGATGCCGGATCGCATCGGCCATCTGATATTGGCCGAACCGAATCTGGACAGCGGCGGCGGCACCTATAGCCGCGCGCTGGCGAATTGGGACGAGCAGGACTACATCGCCCGCGGCCATCAGGAGATCATCGCAACTTCTGGGGGTGACAATCCCAACTGGGCCGGCAGCATGGCTGTCGCCTCGCCGCAGGCGGTGCACCGCGCGGCGAAAGGACTGGTCCAAGGCAGCCCGGTCAGCTGGCGCGAACAATTGCTGGCATTGCCCATGCCGCGTTGCGTGATTTTCGGCGAGCGCTCGCTGCCGGACCCGGATACCGAATGGCTGCCGCAGCATGGCATTACCATCCGCATCGTCTCCGACGCCGGCCACTCGATGGCCTGGGACAATCCGTCAGGGCTTGCCGCCGCCATTCATGCCGCTCTGGAATTCAACGCATGCCATCCCTGACGCTATCTGGAGATACCCCCCGCCTGCGCATCGAGCCCTTGACGGAAGCGCATGCCGATGAACTGTTCCGGTCGTTTCAGCATCCGGAGCTGTACCGCTTCATTCCGGAACGCCCTCACCGCTCGTTGGAATCGATGCGCGCCGAATATCGCGAATTCGCCGGCGGCACGCCGGCCGACAGCGGGGAAATCTGGCTGAACTGGGCGATGCGCCTGAAGGCTGACGGCACCGTCATTGGCACCTTGCAAGCCACCCGCTTTGCAGACGGCAGCCAGTGGCTGGGTTATAAACTGGCGCCCAGCCACTGGGGGCAAGGCCTGGCCAGCGAGGCTGTCGCCTGGCTGATTCGCATGCTGGAAAACTGGCTGCCATATGGTCCCTTGCTGGCGGCTGTCGATAGCCGACACCCAGCCTCGCAGCAAGTGCTGCGCAAAAACGGCTTCGTCAAACTACGGGACGAAGCGGCAGAACTGCATGGCGAGGCCTCGACCGACTGGATTTACATTTACCGATCAATACATTCCACTCTTTGACCATCTGCTCGACTGCCGTTATGCTGGCCTTCTGATTACGTTAACGTAAGTTCAATCATGCTCTACTTCGAAGACCTGCAGCTCGGCCAGCGTTTTTTCAGCGCCAGCCATACTCTGAGCGAGGACGAAATCATCGCCTTCGCCCGCCAGTTCGACCCGCAACCGTTCCACACCGACCCGGAGGCAGCGCAACACACCATCTTCAACGGCCTGGCCGCCAGCGGTTGGCACACCAGCAGCCTGACGATGCGGCTGGTGGCGGAATCTGAGTTGGGCCGCGCCGCCAACGGGCTGATCGGCATGCAGATTGACAAGATGCGCTGGCCGCAGCCGACGCGCCCCGGCGATACCTTGCAAGTGGAAGTGGAGGTGCTGGACAAGAGGCGCTCTGGCAGCCAGCCCGGCTTCGGCGTGGTGAAGGTCAAATGGACCACCCGCAACCAGGACGACGCCATCGCCATGCAGCTGGAGTGCGCCATCTGGCTGCAATGCCGCAGCGTCGCCGCGCGAGACAGGCCGACGCTGGCCCGCGCGGACTGATCGCAGACAAGAAAACGGCCGCGGGCAAAAGCCGGCGGCCGCATCTCGCCTCAGGCGCTATCCGATCAACGGTAGACCTGGATCATCTCCACCTCGCGCAAGGCGGACAGACAGTCCCCTCCGGCGTAGCTGACCGAAGATTGCAGGTCTTCCTGCAGTTCGCGCAGCAGCTTGCCCATGCTGCCCTTGTACTCGACCAGAATCTTCTTGCCTTCCACGTTGACGTAGGCGCCCTTGTTGAACTGCGAGGCGCTGCCGAAGTATTCCTTGTAGTGCTTGCCGCCGATTTCGACGATGTCGCCAGCTGACTCGTCGTAACCGGCAAACAGCGAACCGGCCATGATCATGGTGGCGCCGCACACCAGCGCCTTGGCGATGTCGCCATGCTCGACGATGCCGCCGTCGGCGATCACCGGCACCGTCACCGCGGACACGCAGTCGCGCACGGTGGACACCATCGGACGGTGGAAGCCGGTCTTGTTCTTGGTGATGCAGACGCGGCCGCCGGCAATGCCGGCCTTGATCGCGTCGCAACCCCAGCTTTCCAGATCACGCGCCGCTTCGGCGGTGGCCACGTTGCCGCCGATCAGGAAGGTATTGGGG
>NZ_JAELTR010000088.1:0-11875 GCF_016428945.1 Chromobacterium sp. ASV23 | reverse complement strand
GGGGCAGCGTTATCAGGAGTTGCAGGATTCGCACCGCGAGTTCATCGCCGGACAAAAGCTGTTTTTCGTCGCTACCGCCATGGCGGATGGCCATGTCAACCTGTCGCCCAAGGGCATGGACTCGCTGCGGGTGCTGGGGCCGAAGCAGGTGGCTTGGCTGAACGTGACCGGCAGCGGCAATGAGACGGCTAGCCACATCGAGCATCACCCGCGCATGACCTTGATGTTCTGCGCCTTTGAAGGCAAGCCGCTGATCTTGCGCCTGTATGGGCAGGCACGGGCGATTCATCAGGGCGACCCGGACTGGGCCGATTATTACGGCCTGTTCGACCCCTTGCCGGGCGCGCGCCAGGTTTTCCTGCTGGATGTGGAGCTGGTGCAGGCTTCCTGCGGCATGGCTGTGCCTTACTATCAATACCAGGGCGAGCGGGAGCAGTTGAACGACTGGGCCCGAGCCAAGGGCGAGCCGGGCATACGCGAGTATTGGCGAAACCGCAACGGTGTGAGCCTGGATGGTCTGCCAACCGGCATCGCCCAGAAAAGCGGATTGGTGAGCGTGGATGAAACCAGTCAGGCGTGAGGATGGAGGCGGGAAGGAGGCCGGGGCGCGGCGCGGATGGATGGCCTGGCTGCATCGCCACCCGGCGGCGGCTTTTCTGCTGCTGGGTTTGAGCTTTCTGCTGTTCGGGCTTGGCACCATCAATCTGGCCCTGGTGCTGCAATTGAACCTTAAGCTTTGGCTTGAGGCGGGCTGGCAGGCGGCGATGGATGGCGCGTTGCGCCAGTTGGGTGAATTGCTGTTGTCCGGCTACGCCGCGATGGCGGCCTATATCGTATTCAAGTGTTGCGAAAAGGCGCTGGTGGAGCGGCTGACCCAGCGCGACGAAGACAAACCGAAATCAGACAAACGGGAATAAGGAAGACACCATGAAAATCGCCATTCTGCCGGGTGACGGCATCGGTCGGGAAATCATCGCCCAGGCCGAACGCGTGCTGGACGCATTGCGCCGCGACGGCCTGAAAATCGAGACCGAACACGCGCCCTTGGGCGGCGCGGCTTATGACCAATACGGCGCGCCTTATCCGGAGGCGACGCAGAAACTGTGCCGCGAAGCCGACGCGGTGCTGCTGGGCGCCGTCGGCGGCCCGCAATACGACAAACTGGAGCGTCCGCTGCGGCCGGAGCGCGGCTTGTTGGCCATCCGCAAGGACCTGGGGCTGTTCGCCAATCTGCGGCCGGCCATCCTGTATCCGGAGCTGGCCAACGCGTCCACCCTGAAGCCGGAAGTGGTGGCCGGGCTGGATATCATGATCGTGCGCGAACTGACCGGCGACATCTACTTCGGCCAGCCGCGCGGCATCGCCGTCAATGAACTAGGCGAGCGCGAGGCCTACAACACCATGCGCTACAGCGAGAGCGAAGTGCGCCGCATCGCCCATGTCGCTTTCGGCATCGCCATGAAGCGCAATAAAAAGCTCTGTTCGGTGGACAAGGCCAATGTGCTGGAAACCACCGAGTTCTGGAAAGAGATCATGATAGACGTGGCGCGCGAGTATCCGCAGGTGGAGCTCAGCCACATGTACGTGGACAACGCGGCGATGCAGCTGGTGCGCAACCCCAAGCAGTTCGACGTGATGGTCACCGGCAATATCTTCGGCGATATCCTGTCCGACGAGGCCTCGATGCTGACCGGTTCCATCGGCATGCTGCCATCGGCGTCCCTCGACCAGAACAACAAGGGCCTGTACGAGCCCAGCCACGGTTCGGCGCCGGACATCGCCGGCCAGAACCTGGCCAACCCGCTGGCCACCATCCTGTCCGTCGCCATGATGCTGCGCTACAGCTTTGGCGAGGAAGCCGCCGCGCAGCGCGTGGAAAACGCGGTGAAGAAGGTGCTGGCGCAAGGCTATCGCACCGCCGACATCTACGAATCCGGTTGCGAGAAGGTCAGCTGCTCCGGCATGGGCGACGCGGTGGTGGCGGCGCTGTAAGCCATTTTCCGATCGGCGATAACCGGCGTGGTTCGCTTGTGCGGACGCGCCGGTTTTGCATTCGGCCGGACGGTGTTAATGAAAGGATGCATTTTTCTGATGTCTGAAGGCGTCGTGATGCGCGTGGCGCCACGCGAATAAATAAGCAATGTTCTCGGCAAGCGATGTCGCGCATTAACGGCGCTCATGCCTGCTCCCTGGCCGGCTGCGGATTGTTCACGCCGCCTGAATCGATTGTTCCGATGACCTTCACAATAAAAACGATTTATCCCATTGCCTGACGCGGTGGCGCGCTGCACAATTGCACAATGAGGTAACAAAAATTTCATCGCCGCTCCGCGCAAGACGGGGCGCGATTCACGAATCGGACTTAGGACAGACTCAGGAGATTTACAGTGAGAGTAGGCTTTGTAGGCTGGCGCGGCATGGTCGGTTCCGTGCTGATGCAACGCATGCGCGAAGAAAACGACTTCGCCGTCATCGACGAACCGGTGTTCTTCACCACCTCCAATGTCGGCGGCAAAGCGCCGGACATCGGCCGCGAGGTGCCGGCCTTGAAAGACGCCGCCAATATCGAAGAACTGAAGGCGATGGACGTGATCGTCACCTGTCAAGGCGGCGACTACACCACCGAAATCTACGGCAAGCTGCGCGCGGCCGGCTGGACCGGCTACTGGATCGACGCCGCCTCCACGCTGCGGATGGAAGCGGACTCCATCATCGTGCTGGACCCAGTCAACCAGGGCCTGATCGAGCAGGGACTGGCAAAGGGCGTCAAGAATTACATCGGCGGCAACTGCACCAACTCCATCATGCTCATGGGCATGAACGGCCTGTTCCGCGAAGGCCTAGTCGACTGGGTGTCGTCCATGACCTATCAGGCGGCCTCCGGCGGCGGCGCCAACCACATGCGCGAACTGCTCAAGGGCATGGGCGCGATCCATGCCGCCGTGGCCGATGAATTGGCCACGCCGTCGTCCGCCATTCTGGACATCGACCGCAAGGTGGCCCAGGCCATCCGCGAAGACGTGCCGACCGAATACTTCGGCGCGCCGCTGGCCGGCGGCCTGATCCCGTGGATCGACAAGCAGCTGGACAACGGCCAGTCCAAGGAAGAGTGGAAGGGCCAGGCCGAGGTCAACAAGATTCTCGGCACCGCCAGCGTGATTCCGGTGGATGGCCTGTGCGTGCGCATCGGCGCCATGCGCTGCCACAGCCTGGCGCTGACGGTTAAGCTGAAGAAAGACCTGCCGCTGGACGAGATCGAAGCCATCATCAAGTCCGGCAACGACTGGGTGAAGTGGGTGCCGAACGATCGAGAAATCTCGGTCAAGGAACTGACCCCGGCGGCCATCACCGGCGGGCTGCAAGTCGGCGTCGGCCGCGTGCGCAAGCTGAACATGGGTGGCGAGTACTTGTCCGCTTTCGTGATCGGCGATCAGTTGCTGTGGGGCGCGGCCGAGCCGTTGCGCCGCATGCTGCGTATCCTGATCGCGCGCTGACGGGTAGAATAGGCGTCAAGCCTCGCTCCGGTGCTTGCCGGGGCTGACAGAATTCAAGGGCACTTCGGTGCCCTTTTCGCATTGCAATGCCGGCGGCCCGCGCCGTCGGCGGTAACGATAGGAACAAGATATGTCGACTTCTCTGCAAATCGCCGTGGTGGGCGCCACCAGCCTGGTGGGCCAGGCCGTGCTGGAACTGCTGGCCGAGCGCAATTTCCCGGCCGCCCGCGTGTTTGCGGTGGACAGCGCCGAGCAGGACGGCAGCACCGTGTCGCTGGGCAATCTGGAGCTGGACGTGCACCCGGTGGACGAGTTCAATTTCGAGAACGTCGGTCTGGCCATCTTCGCCGCCGGCGGCGACATCTCGCGCCAATACGTGCCGCAGGCGCGCGATGCCGGCGCGGCGGTGGTGGATTTCAGCTCCGCTTTCCGCCACGACGCCGGCGTGCCGCTGGTGGCGCCGGCGATCAATGCCGCCGAGTTGCAAGACCTGGGCCGCGCGCCGCTGGTGGCCGTGCCCAACTGCACGGTGACGCCGCTGGCCCTGGCCCTGGCGCCGCTGCTGCCGCTGGGCATCGCGCGCGTCACGGTATCCACCTACCAGGCAGTTTCCGGCAGCGGACAGAAGGCAATGGAGGAAATGGCTGACCAGACCACGGCGCTGTTTACGCACCGCGACGCCGAGGTCAATGTCTACGCCAAACGCATCGCCTTCAACGTGCTGCCGCAGATCGGCGAGGTCGACGCCAACGGCGATTCGGAAGAAGAGCGTTCGGTGCGCGATGAAACTGCCCGCCTGCTGAATTTGCAGCCGCAACAGCTGGAAGTGACATGCGCGCGCGTGCCGGTGTTTTTTGGCCATTCCTGGACAGTTCAAGTCGAATTGCATAAAGAGTTTGACCTCGAACAAGTGCAAAATCGGCTCAAGGCAGCAGGATTGCAGGTGGTCGGCCGCGAACAGCACGGCGGCTACATTACGCCGATGGAAGCGACGGGCAACGAAGGGATCTGGATCAGCCGTCTGCGCCGTCATGGCAACGTGTTAAGCTTGTGGCTGTCGGCAGACAACGTGAAAGCCGGCGCGGCCATCCACTGCGTGCGCATCGCGGAGATTCTGGCCGGACAGAGCGCGCAGATGTAATCCCATTCAGGGCAGGCGCAGGGCGCGGCTGTTGTGACATCTGGCTAAACTTGCTGCCAGAGCCTAAGATTGCAGCAGTTGCCCGCCATCCCGGAGGCGGGCTCGCGCCAATAAAATCACATAAATGCGACAATGCCGGAAGGTAGACAGTGAGAAATCAGCGAAAAATCAAGCTTGGCATGCTTTTGATCGGTCTGGCGTGTTCCGCGTGCGCCTGGGCCGGATTGGGGAAGATTTATGTCCGCTCCAATCTGGGGGAGCTTCTGAAGGCGGACATCGAAATGACTGGGGTGACGCCCGGCGAAATGGATGCCGTCCGCGTGGGCCTGGCCGGCATCGAAACCTTTCAGGCCTTGAACGTCGACTATGCCTCCTCGCTGTCGACGCTGCGCTTCGCGCTGAATCCGGGCTCCAATGGCGCGACGATCCGTGTCAGCTCCACCCGCCCCATCAATGATCCCTACCTGCGTTTCGTCGTCGAGGCGCGGGCGCCGTCCGGCCGCTCGGTGCGGGAGTACACCGTGCTGCTGGACCCGGCAAACTACAATCCCGGCGGGCAGAACATCGTGCAGGATGTGCCCAGCTATGCCGACAGCGACCAGGCTTCCCGGTATAAGTCCGCCGCGCCGGCCAGACAGGCGCCGGCGGTTCCCACTGAGCTGAGGGTAAAGCAGGGCGCCACCTTGCGTTCGCTGGCCTTGAAAGTCAAACCGCGCGGCGCGAGCGTGCGCCAGACCATGGCGGCGCTGGCCCAGGCCAATCCCGACGCCTTTGATCAGGGCGATGTCGACCATCCCAAGCCGGGCTCGGTCCTGAAAGTGCCGGCGGCGCGCAAGATCAAGGCGCTGTCGGCCGAGCAGGTCAGCAGCATCCTCGGCCCGGTTGCGAGCACGGCATCGCAGCCGCAGGCGCAGTCGGCCGCATCGGGCGGCAAGGCAGGCGGCGATGTGCTCAAGCTGGTGCCGGGAGACGGTGCCGACAACGCCAAGCTCAGCGACTTGCAGCAACAGATCAATGCCAAAGAAAAGGCGCTGCAGGATGCGACGGCCCGCATCACGGCGCTGGAGCAGCAACTGAAATCATTGCAAGCGGCTGGCGTGATTCCGCCGGCCAAGACGGCATCGGCCGCGGCGATGGCGCCGGCCCCCATGGCCGCGCCTGCCAGTTCGCCCGTCCCGGCGCCAGTCGCTAGCGCGCCCAAACCGATGGAAAAACCGGCCGAGCTGCATCCGGCGCCCAAGCGCAAGCCCGTTCATCTTGCGCCGCCTCCACCGCCGCCGCAGCCGTCTTTGATGAGCCGCGTGATGGATAATCTGCCGCTGATCGGCGGCGGCGTCGCAGTCGTGGGGTTGTTGGGACTGTTGGGCGTGATGATCGCCAGGCGCCGTGCCGGTGGACGTGACGCCGCTGCGGGAGCCGCTTTGGGGCGCGCTACCGTGATGGGGGCCGGCGCGACTGCCGCTGGCGGCTCCAACTCTTTCATGAGCAACTTCACCCAGGCCGCCGGCGCGATTGACGCCGCCGAGGTGGACCCGGTGGCCGAGGCTGAGGTGTACATCGCCTATGGCCGCGATCAGCAGGCCGAGGAAATTCTCAAGGACGCGCTGTTGAAGGACCCGTCGCGCCACGAAGTGCGGATGAAGTTGATGGAGGTCTATGCGGCGCGGCCCGATACCGCGAGCTTCGAGCGTTTGGCGCGGGAGATGCAAGCAGCCTTCGACGGCCGCGGCGCGATGTGGGCCAAGACTGTCACGCTGGGACGGGCCATCGATCCGGAGAATCCTTTGTATCAATCGGGCGACGACGCCATGCCGGAGATTCCGGCGGCTGCCGCGCCTGGCGAGGCGATCGATCTGGACAAGGAGTTGTTCGCCCCGGATGGCGAGGCTGCTGCCGCCGAAATGACGGAAGCCGCCCCCGCGCCCGAGGCCGACCCCTTGGCGGCATTGTTCGAACTGCCGGCAGACGAATCCAAGCGCGAGGAAGAGCCCAACGTGCTGGACTTCGATCTGGAGGCCATGCTGCCGCCGGAGCCGACGACGGAAGCGGCCAAGCCGGCCGCGGCGGAAGGCAATCTGCTGGACTTCGATTTCAACCTTGATGCCGTGCAGGCCGAGCCGCCCAAAGCGGAGACAGGGCCGGCAGAAGCGACGGAAGGATTGGAGTCCCTGTATGCGGACATGCTGGCTGAAACGCCTGCCGAGGCCCCGCCCGCCGCCGGCGCGCAGGCCGAGGGCATGTCTGTGCTGGATGACCCCTTGTCCACCAAATTGGACCTGGCCAAGGTATATCTCGACATGGGCGACCGCGAAGGCGCTCGCGAAGTGTTGCAGGATTTATTGGGCGAAGCCCAGGGGGCGTTAAAAGACGAAGCCCAGGCCTTGCTGGACAAAATCAGCAGCTGAGCCTGGGAATAATCCGCCGCCGCAAATGGCCGCCCTTGCCCGATCTGGCGCAGGCGGCCATTTTTCATGCCGTATGCGCGCCGATGGCGCATAAATAGATGGCCATCAGGGCGCGGCTCGCCTGCTGGCATCGGCTACGCATAAAAAGCGTTTCGCGGTTTTATGGATTTGCGGCGGTGTTTTTTATGCCTATTTTAATATTGATGACCTTGGCGATTGGAAAGTGACCTAGGATTGCCAATCGAAACTGCTATAAGGTTTAATTGCAATGAATGCTAAGCTCGTCCACGCGGAGGGCGAGAGGGGCCGCGGCGGCGCGTCCGGTTAAAAACAGAACAGGCAAAAGGTTGGGAACGTCCAAGATGGCTGCAAATTTACGCATGGCGAGTTTGGCCCTGCTGCTGGCGGGATTGGGGAGCGCATCCGCTGCGCAGGCGGGCCTGGGGCCCATTCATGTGCTGTCGGCCGATGGCGAGGCGTTTTCCGCCGAAATCCCGGTAGTCAATGAGGACATACAGGATTTTGCCCAGGTCAATCTGGCCGACCGCAATAACTACCCCTTGCTTTCGGCTTACAGCGGCTCCGCGCCGACGCTGCAATTCAGCCTGGTGCGCGGAAGCGACGGCCACTTGCAGAAAGTGCTGGTTAAAGGGCCATCGAGCTTCGGCGAGCCCTTGCTGCGCTTTGCCGTGGAAGTAGGTTGGCCGGATGGCAGACTGGTCCGTGAGTTCGAGGTCGATTACAAGCGCGATGGTCCGCGCCGCAAGGCTCCGGTTCCGGCCGGCGACGACGGCAAGCGTCATGCGGCAACGCCGGATCAGGGGTCGCGACTGGATGGCGCCGGCCTTGGCGACATACGCGTCAATTCTCGATTGGGCGAACCCTTGATGGCGGAACTGCCCTTGCTGGGCGGCGTATTCGACAAGGCGGAGCAGTTGCAGGTGGCCATCTACGCCGATACCTCCCAGAGCGGCCAGGTCAAGGAATTGCTGCGGCAGGTGTCCTCCATCTCGTATCAGCATGAGCGATCCGCCGATGGCAGGCGCATGTTGACGCTGGCTTCGTCGGTGCCCATCACCCTGCCGCAATTGGCGTTCCGGGTCGAGGTGGCGGCCGGCAGCGTCAAGGCGCAGAAATCCTATGTGTTGGCTTTGGAAGGAGCGGGAGCAGCCGGCGCTCAAGCCAAAGCCGCGGATCACGCCCCGCAGGCGGCCGAATCGGCCAAGTCCTACAAGGTGCTGAAGGGCGATACGCTGTCCGCCATCGCCTCGCGCATGCATGGCCACGCCAAGGGTGAAGATGTGGCCGCCCGCCTGTTGAAGGACAACCCGGACGCCTTCATCCGGGGCGACGCCAACCGCCTGCTGGCGGGGGCGGATTTACGCTATCCGGCCGAGTGGAAAATGCGAGACCTGGCGCGCAAGGACGCGTCGGAGAAGGCTCAGCCGCCGGCGTCGCCAGGCCCCATGGCCAAATTGCTGGAGCAGGGGCGGCAGGCCGATCAGGCTGGAAAGGGCGCGTCGACCGAAGCCAAGTCCATGGCGAAACCGGAGGCCAGCGCGGCCAAGCCCGCCGCCATCGCCAAGCCCGCTTCGTCGCCGGCCGTTTTGGCCGCAGAGCAAAAGATGCGCGACCGCCTGCACTTCCAGGAGCAGGCCTTGAAGGAAACTGAGGAACGCACTCGCGCGTTGGAAGAGAAGATACGAGCCTTGCAGCAAGGCAAGGCGAAGGCCGCGGCCTCCATGCCGATGGCGGCGCAAGCGTCCGCCGCGGCACAGACGGCCAAGCCCGAGGCGAGCGTCAAGCCTGCCATGCCTTCCTCGCAACACAAGAGCGCGGCGGCCTCTGCTGCCGCCATGGCGCCGGCCAAGAGCGCAGCGGCGAAGCCGCAGCCGGTTGTGAAGGCGGTGGCTTCGCTGCCGAAGGCGGCCGAGGCTGCCACCCAGCCCATGCCGCACCCGGCGCCTGCGCCGACTCCGGTTCCGGTCAATGCGCCAGCGCCCACGGCGCCATCGCATCCGTTGACGCCGAAGCCAGCCACGGAAAGCGTGATGGATGACGCGCTTGCCGTTTTGGGCGACCGCGACGTACAGATCAAACTGGGCGGCGCGGCGGCGGCGCTCGGCCTGGTGGCCTTGCTGCTGATACGCCGCAAGCGGCAAGGCAAGCAGGAGGAGGCCGCTGGCGAAGCGTCTGCGGGCGGAAGCTCGCGCCTGGCGCTGGGGCCGTTGGCGGGATTGATGAGTTCGCTGAAAAAGGACGACGGAGCCGATCTGGGCGCGGTGGACGTGATGGCCGAGGCCGAGGTGTATCTGGCATACGGCCGCTCCGATCAGGCCGTGGCAGTATTGCGCGCCGGTTTGGATAAGGAGCCGATGCGGCAGGATTTGCGCTTCAAGCTGTTGGAGGTGCTAGCGTCCAAGCCGGACAAGGACGCGTTCCTGCAGGAGGCGATGTCGGCCAAGAGCATGTTCAATCCGGACAGCACAATGTGGCAACGCATCTGCGAGCTGGGGCGGAGCACGGTGCCGGGCCATGCTTTGTTTGGCGTGGCGGCTGAGCCTGCCGCCGCGGCCAAGCCTGAGCCGGAGATGGCTCCCGCGGCTGTTCCGCCCGCGCCAGCTGCCGCCCCTGAGCCGGCAGCGCCTCCGCCGCAGCCTGCCGCTCTGGCCCCAGCCGCCAAGCCTGCGGCAACGGCCGCCAAGCCGACGCCGCCCATTGCGGCGCCGGATGTGGATATGGAAAAGATGGAACTGGCCAAGCTGTACATGGAAATGGGCGACAAGGAAACGGCCGAGACCCTGATGCGGGAGGCGCAGCACGGCAGGTAAGCGCAGTTTGGCGGTTTTGTCGGCAATGGCACCGGCCTGGATGGCGGTGCCATTCGTTTTTCTGAGGGCAGGGGCGTGGCGCAAACCTGCCGGGATAGGATAAAGTGAGGGTTTTACGGTCTCGCTGGCGGCAATGGCGCGCGAGGCCGGGGAACGAATGGATGATTGGGTATGAGAATCGCGCTCGGCATCGAGTATGACGGCCGGGCGTTTGCCGGCTGGCAAAGTCAGCCGCACGGCAATACGGTACAGGATATCTTGAATCAGGCCTTGGGCCGGATTGCGGGTAACCGCGACATCTCCACGGTGGCCGCCGGCCGCACCGACGCCGGCGTGCACGCGGCGATGCAGGTGGCGCATTTCGACACCGATGCCAGCCGCCCGCTGAATGCCTGGGTGCGCGGCGTCAATGCCTTGCTGCCGCCGGAAATCGCCGTGGTGTGGGCGCGCGAAGTGGACGATAGCTTCCATGCCCGGTTTTCCGCTTTTTCCCGCAGCTACAGCTATTTTTTGCTGACGCACCCGGTACGCTCCTGCCTGCTGGCGGGCAAGGTGGGCTGGTATCATCAGGCGTTGGATGTCGATGCGATGCGCGAAGCGGCGCAGCGTCTGCTCGGACGGCATGATTTTTCCAGTTTCCGCGCGTCCGAGTGCCAGGCCAAGTCGCCAGTGAAGGATTTGCAGCGGCTGGACATCGTGGAGGACGGTGGGCTGATCCGCTTCGACCTCGTTGCCGATGCCTTCCTGCACCATATGGTGCGCAATCTGGTGGGCGCGCTGCTGTACGTGGGCAAGGGGGCTTTGGACGCGGCTGGCATGCAGTCGCTGCTGGAAGCGCGCGACCGCACCTGCGCGCCGCCCACCTTCATGCCGGATGGGCTTTACCTGACCGGCGTAGGCTATCCGGAGACGTTTGGCCTGCCGTCGCAATGCGAGGCCGGGCGCTTGAAACTGCGCTAGCAGCTAACAGAGAAGAGACAGTGGTCAGAATCAAGATCTGCGGCATCACCCAGCCGGAACACGGCGCGGAAGCCGCCCGCCTGGGCGCCGACGCCATCGGACTGGTGTTCTACGACAAGAGCCCGCGCAATGTGTCCATTGAGCAGGCGCGTGCCGTGATCGCGGCGCTGCCGCCTTTCGTCAGCGTGGTCGCCTTGTTCGTCAATCCGGCGCGCGAATGGGTGGAGCAGGTGCTGGCTGGCTGCGCCATCGATGTGCTGCAGTTTCATGGCGAGGAGAGCGCGGAATTCTGCCGCTCGTTTCAGCGTCCGTATCTGAAAGCCGTGCGGGTGAAGCCGGGTGTCGATCTGCTGCAATGGGCTGCGGCGTACCCGGATGCGCGCGGCTTGCTGACCGACGCCTTTGTCGAGGGCGCGCACGGCGGCACCGGCGCGACGTTTGACTGGACCCTGCTGCCGGACGATCTGCCTTTGCCGTTGATCCTGTCCGGCGGCCTGGACGAACACAATATCGAAGAAGCCGTGCGCCGGGTAAAACCGGCCGCGGTGGACGTCTCCAGCGGTGTGGAGGCGGCCAAGGGAATCAAAGATGCTGCCAGAATGGCGGCCTTCATATCAGGAGCAAGACATGGATCGGTATGATTTTCCGGATGCGCAGGGCCATTTCGGCCCTTATGGCGGTGTCTATGTCGCCGAAACCTTGATGGTGGCGTTGGACCAGTTGAAAGAAGAATACGCCCGCGTGAAGGCCGATCCGACGTTCTGGCAGGAGTTCCGCCATGAACTGAAGCATTACGTCGGCCGTCCCAGCCCTGTCTACCACGCCAAGCGTTGGTCCGAGCAATTGGGCGGTGCGCAGATCTGGCTGAAGCGCGAAGACCTGAACCACACCGGAGCGCACAAGATCAACAACGCCATCGGCCAGGCGCTGCTGGCGCGCCGCATGGGCAAGAAGCGCGTCATCGCCGAAACCGGCGCCGGCCAGCATGGTGTGGCCACGGCCACCGTGGCGGCGCGCTATGGCATGGAGTGCGTGGTGTACATG